>JAZNVF010000048.1:0-10685 GCA_045592685.1 Akkermansia sp.
GCTTATTTGATATGGGACAGCAGGAACCCGCCGAAAGATTTCCCCTAATTCCTAAACCTTTTTTCAAAGAAAATCATCCATACATCCAGCAATCATGCACCATAGAGGTTCGTTATCGATCCTCTATGGGATGGCAATGTTGTTTTTTAGTCAATTATCCGCTAAAATTTCGGTGACCGCAATTTTGAGGCATCCACTTTTCGGTGACTGTTTTTTTTGAGGCAATACGGCAACGACGGGGTGGGCTCTTTAAGTTTTGCCGGTAATTTTGCATAGACGCACAGTTCAAAAATTGTAAAAAGTCCGGCGAGCAGGTGTTAGCTCGTCCTTCGGAATTCAATCCTCGTACCTACAAATCCCGATTTATCAATGGTGTTAGAGTCGTCGGCAGACTTGAAACAATCCGTGCGTAACGCAAAAAATAAAACATTTTTCTTGTCAATAGTAAGGTAACATGGTAGCATGAGCGCGTATATTATGGAAATCTACTACATCATATTCGGCATGTTGGCTCTCTTGTCCGTTTTCGGACTGATAGTGGGCGTTAGCAACGATGCCTGTAACTTCCTCAACTCCTCGATTGCCTGCCGAGCCGGCACCTACAACCAGGCCGTAATGGTAGCAGCAGTCGGCGTACTGCTGGGCGCCTGTTTCTCCAGCGGCATGATGAGTGTCGCGCGCAACGGCGTCATCGAGCCACAGATGTTCACCTTCCATGAAGTCATGGTTCTGTACCTGGCCGTGATGGTGGGCAACATCATCCTGCTGGATACCTTCAACACCCTGGGACTGCCGACCTCCACAACCGTATCTCTGGTGTTCTCGCTGCTGGGTGCCGCCATCGGTATGGCCATCTTCACCAGCGGTTCCTTCCTGACCTGCCCGCTGGCGGATTACATCAACGAGGAGCGCTGCTTCAAGATGATAGTCGCCATCTTTGCCTCGGTGGCTATCGCCTTCACCACGGGCTCGCTCGTCATGTGGATTTCACGCCTGCTTTTCAGCTTCCGCTACAAGAAAGTATACCGCTATATCGGACCGCTGTGGTGCGGCCTGGCCTTCACGGCCATCAGCTATTTCATCATATTCAAAGGCCTGAAAGGCAGCGTGTTCAAAGAGGACATTCAGGCGCTTATTGACCAGGGGCTCACCGCCCCCATCATGGCCGGCGCAGCTGTGCTGTGGGTAGCGATTTCCGCCCTGCTGCAGTATGTGTGCAAGGTGAACACCCTGCGCATCGCCGTACTGACCGGCACCGGCTCACTGGCTCTGGCCTTCGCCGGTAACGACATGGTGAACTTCATCGGCGTGTTCATGGCGTCGAAAGATGCTCTGTTCGCCCCGGCCGTCACAGCTGAGAATGTGTACACCCTGAAGATGGGCGAAATCCTTGCCGGCGATGGTGCCGCCGCCAGCGTGCTCTACCTCATCTCAGCCGGCCTCATCATGGTCGCGGCTCTCTTCTTCTCCAAGAAAGCCCGCAAGGTGACAGAAACCGAGCTCAAGCTCTCCTCCTCCAACACCGGCAAGGAACGCTTCGGCTCCAGCCAGCCGGCCCGTATCATCGTGCGCTCGGCCATCAACACCTCGCGCTTCATCGTGCGAATCACCCCCAAGCCCATTGCTGATTTCGTGGTGCGTCGCTTTGCACCGCTCACTCCGGAGGAAGAAACCGGGGCCAACTACGACATGATTCGCGCCTCCGTCAACCTCACGTTGGCAGCCCTTCTCATCTCGGTTGGTACCGACCTGGGTCTGCCGCTCTCGACCACCTACGTCATCTTCATGGTATCGATGGGTTCCTCCCTGGCGGACCGAGCCTGGGGGCGCGACAGCGCCGTCTACCGAATCACCGGTGTGCTGACCGTGATAGCCGGTTGGCTGCTCACGGGTGTAGCCGCCTGCCTGGCCGCGCTGGTTGTAGCGCTCATCATGGCCTATGGTGGTACCTGGGGCATGATTGCCATGCTCACCATCGCCGCTGTGCTGCTGATTAAGTCCACCTTCTTCACCCACGATGAGAAACAGGAGATTCGACTCATCGACGTGAACAAAGATGCCTCGGTACACGAATTTGCCGCCGCCGCCGCCGGTCGCCTGGGTCGCATGGTCGGCATTCACAAGGCCGTGGTGAAAGCTCTTGTCGAAGAAGAACTCGACGATTTGAAGCGCCTGCGCAAGAAGGCACGCTCCATCCACCGCGACCTTGAGGTTATCAAGGAGAACGAAGTACTGCCCACCCTGCCGACCATACCGGTTGAACTGGCAGATCGCGGTCAGCTCATCTTCCGCATTACCGAGATTTCTCTCACCACCTGCGAACGCCTGCTCACCCTCGTGAAGGCCAGCTACAACCACATCGACAACTTCCACGCCGGTCTGAACAAGGAGCAGGCAGCCGATTTGCTGGCACTCACTGAGAAGATAGGGCGTTTCTACCCCAACCTCATCGACATGCTCAAAGCCGGGGACTACGCAGGTATCAAAGCCATGCTCGGCACGACTGAGCAGCTCAGCGATGACTTTGCCGACTGCATCACCCGCCACCTCATGCACAGCGCTGCCAATGAGACGGATATGCGCAACGGCATACTCTACCTCACCCTGCTCAATGAGACACGCGCCATGGTCAGCCACGGGTTCGCCCTCATCAAGCGCATACAGGAGCTTTACGAGGGTTGATTATTCGACTGAAAATTAACACATACGGGGTCGCAGAGAAATCTGCGACCCCTTTTCTTCGCCCCCCGTTGATTCAATCGACCCGGAGTGTGGCAGAGATTATGCTTGCATAGAGCGCAAAATCTGAGATAATGAGCACTCACACACAGCAATGTTCAATCAGGAAGTCATCACACAGGCAGAGACCGCCGGCGTGCAGGTACCGGCGGGCAACGCTGTCATATTGCCCGAAGGCTCGCGCATCTACATCACGCAGATGCTCGGCAACTCCATCACCGCTGCAACCGATATCGGTCTGGTGCGCATATCCCGACATGAGGCGGCACGCGCCGGTATCATCGCCCCTGAACAGGCCGAAGTCGCACAAGAAGACCTCAGCAACCTCTCTCTCGAAGAAAAGGTCTGGAAAGTTCTCGGCGGCGTGTATGACCCTGAAATTCCTGTCGATATCGTCAACCTCGGTCTGATTTATGAAGTAGAGGTCATACCTCAGAAGGAAGCTGGTGCATACGTACATGTACGCATGACCCTGACAGCCCCCGGTTGCAGTATGGGGCCCCACCTTATGGCCGAGGCAGAAGCCGGAATCGCCGCCCTGGAGGGCGTAGGCGAGGTGAACATAGAGTTCGTGTGGGATCCGCCGTGGAATCAGGACATGATGACCGAAGAAGCCCGCATGCAGCTGGGGCTGATTTGATTTTCAACGTCGAGCCACGAGCCCACCATGTCGAAACTGGATGTAGAGCTGAGCGAAACGGAAATGCACCACCTGGCCGAGATGTGCGCCATGGTGCTGACCATGCTCGGTCAAGCTCTGCCTGATGGCACAGATCCACGCGCAGAGGCCTGGCAGCGCCTGTGCGTAGCCCTGCTGAAGGCAGCGCGTGGGGTACCCTCCATCGGTCGGCACATGGAGCTGAACCCGGACTGCGGGTACTGGTTCTTCAAACGGGCTTACATAGACCGGGCTTTCTACTCCGACGTGCTCGATGACTACCGCGACAACACGTTCTGGGCCGAACTGGTGAGCCGCTGTGCCGAGCAAAGCCTGGTGGAAAACTTCGGCGATGAAGCCGTGACCCTCATGAGCGACGAAGAACGCGCCGCCCGCGTGTCAACCCTCGAAAAAGCGCTCTGGAATGAGGTCACCCACCACGGCATGGAGCGGCTGCTCTTCATGTTACCGCCCGAGGAAAGCTGAGCCTCCTGCACCACCACCATGGCCGGCATCAACCTCAAACAGAAATGGCGCGCCACCCCGCACCGCCCTGGCGTATACCTCATGAAAGGCAGCGGCGGCGGTATCATCTACGTCGGCAAGGCCAAAGACCTGCACCGCCGCCTGGCAAATTACTTCTCCCCCTCGCGCGCCACACTCGAAAACAGCAAGACTCGCGCCCTCATTGCCGCCATCGAGGACTTCGATTATTACGAAGTTCGCAATGACCAGGAGGCACTCATCCTTGAGCAGAAACTCATCAAGGAATATCGCCCGCACTATAACGTGCAATTGCGCGACGACAAGCGCTACCTGCTGCTGCGCGCCAGCCGGCAGGAGGAACTGCCCCGATTCTCACTCGTGCGCCTGCGCAAAGACGATGGCGCACGCTACATCGGCCCCTTTGTTCACTCCACCGCGCTGAAAGAAACCGTCGAGTGGCTCAACCACCGTTTCCGCCTGCGCACCTGCACCTGCCGCCACCCCGGCGAAGAGCAGTACCGACACTGCCATGATGATGTGATTCGCTGCTGCTCTGCCCCCTGCATCGGCCGCATATCACCGGAGGAATACCGGACAAACTTTGAAACCGCCCTCGGCCTGCTGGAAGGGCGCGGCCGCAAGGAACACCTCGATGCCCTGACGCAAGAAATGATGGACGCCGCCGAGGCACTCGACTTCGAGCGAGCAGCCCAATTGCGAGATGTGCGCGAAAACATCCTCAAAACCCTCGAACCCGCCCGCCGTTTTGCCCGTGGCATGAGCGACCTGCCCGGCACCGTCAACCCGGATGAAGACCTCGCCGAGCTGGCTACGGCCCTGGGCATGCCCACCCCGCCCATCGTGATGGAGTGTTTCGACATCTCCAACCTCTCCGACAACCACATCGTCGCCTCGATGGTGCGCTTCACCAATGGTCGCCCGGACAACAAAGCCTACCGCCGCTACCGTATACGCGGTGTGGACGGGCAGAATGACTTTGCGAGCATGTTGGAGGTCGTACGGCGGCGCTACTCGCGTATTGTGAACGAAAGCAGTGCCCTGTTCTCCAAACCCGATGACATGGGCACCTACGCCTGGCTACAGCAGCTCAGCACCGAAGGGAAAGCCCCCATCACCGTGCCCGACCTGGTGGTGGTGGATGGTGGCAAAGGGCAGCTGGCTATCGCCATGCAGGTGCTCACCGAAGTCGGACTGGCCGATATGCCCGTGGTAGGGCTGGCCAAGCGAGATGAGGAAATCTACTTTCCCCACCGCAGTGAGCCGCTGGTGCTCAGCCGCGAGAGCGGTGCGCTGCGCCTGCTGCAGCGACTGAGAGATGAAGCCCACCGATTCGCCAACAACTACAATGAACTGCTGGTGCGCCGACGCGTGCGCGAGAGCAGGCTCGACGCCTACCCCGGCATGACCCCCAAGCGCAAAGAACTGCTCTTTGCCCGATTCCGCACCCTGCCTAACCTCCGCTCCCGCACACCCGAAGAAATAGCCGAACTCCCCGGCATATCCCGTGCCTGGGCTGAGAAATTCTGCGCCTGGCTGCAGCAAGGGTAATTCACCGCCAGATGGACAAAAAATCACGTTGGGATTCACTTTATGATTGATTTTCCCGCAATATCTGGCATACTGAGAGTCAGACATGGCCTCCATTAACGTAACATACGCCGACATTACCTCATCCTATGACCTGCCCGACGAAATCGGGGTGGAAGTAATCATCGGCACATCAGAAGATTGCAGTATCGACATGCCCGAAGTACAGGGACTTGCCGCCGAGCACTGCTGTATCACCCTTTTTGAAAACGGCTACGCCATCTCCGACCTCGGTTCCGGCGCCGGCACCTTTGCAGACGGTCAACCGGTGGAAAATGAGTATATGAAGCCGGGTGTCGTGTATCAGGTCGGTCAGGCCACCATCACTTTCGTACCGGATGAAGCCCCCGCCGCCGCCCCGGAAACGGCACAAGCTGCCCTAGCCGAAGCAGCTCCTGCCGAAGCTGCCCCCGCCGCTCCCGCTCAGCAGCCCCAGAAGAAAACCGTCAAGAAAAAGTCCCCCGCAGCAGGCAAAGGCAAACGCATGGCCCCCCGTGCCGCCTCCCCCGACCGCACCACGGCAACCCTGCAATACAACAAGAAGGTGGAACAAATTAACACGTTCTATGTAGCCATCGTGCTCATCGGTGCCTTCTACGCCGGGCTTGCCCTCTACAGCTGGCAGACCACGGGTAATCCCCTGCCCATCTTCATGCAGTAAGAGCGCTACATACTCATTCATTTTCAGCAGAGCCGGCCATGTGCAGTGACCGGCTCTGTATTGTATCAACATCCTAAGTGTCGAAAGAATAGCGCCGGTTTACGTCTCCGTCATACCTACGCTACAACATCGCCACTAAATCGCCAAAAAAATGGCTTGCCAACGGATGGTCAGAATGATATAAGTCTTACTGAACACAAGAACTCGTCTGTCGTGAAACTATAAGTAATGATAACTATGAACGCAATAACTTACAAGCGCTTTTACCTATATTTTGTTTTATTTATATTTAATGTAATGATATTGGTAGCTGAAACTTCTGCCCATGAGAATATGGCTCAGAATCATAAGCAAGATGATTCAACCACCATATCAGAATACGCAATGGAGAGAATACTGGATGTATATCAGATAGGTGTAATTAAAGGAGATAAAATTCCCGATAAAAGCGCCTTTGGCCAATTCGCCGAATCGTGGGGATTACAATATAAAAAAGACTCTCTATACGCCATACTTTCCGTGACTAATATCCATAATGGATTAGTATCTATCAGCTTCAACAATCCCCCATACAAACACTACTATGGAGATTTATGTCAGTTAATGGAATTAGCTCCCGGTGAAACTATTTGTTTTTTTATTGAAATCGACAATAATTCACCTATTGCAAATCTGTTAACTTACCATGGCACTATGACAATACCTCTTGATGTGAATGCATCTTTGGTTGATTGGGATACTGTTTTGTCTCCATCTTCGGAAAACGTCACTTTAACTATCAAACATGATATAACATATATGGAACTTCCTTCTGATAGTCTTATATTACAAATATCCCTTTTTTCCCGATGTCAATTTCCCTTGTATTTTCCAGCCCCGGACACAAACATTTTTCCACCTCTTGGCACAACCAAAGATAATGTTTATAATATCACGATAATAACAGGTGAAGAAAATGCAATTTCTCGTAATATGTTCAGCATGGTGGACTTTAATCTCAGAAGCATAGAGGATGGCTTTCTGCTGTTGCCAGGTGAACATATAATATCGAGAAACGTATTTATATACGAAAATAAAAATGACGGTTTTCTTTATGGTGTGTCAAAAAGCACGATATCGAATAAACAAATCAGAGCAACGTGGATAAACGGGATACATTCTAAGCCATTATTTATTCATTAGCAAACATAAGCCGAGGCAGCTCCGTGCTCGCAGATGGAGGTGGGTTGATTGAGCACATTCGCCGTGTACTATTTTACACATTTTGATTGATATGTGTGTATATTGTTCCTGATTTGTGAGGTAACCGGCTTTTCACGTGTCAGGCAAGTTCGTGAGAAGTGACTGTTCGGCGACCGGATTTTTGAGGCAATGCGCCGGCTCGCTTAAATTTTACATTCAAGTGATTTTGGGCTTGCAAAAAGGAGCGTTTGTGTGTATGCTGCGTTACCGCCGCCGGCGGAAATTAGTCAACAGATCGAATCACATTAACATGGAAACGATGAAAATTGAACGCGCCCTGCTGTCAGTCTCCGACAAGACCGGGCTTGATAAGTTTGCCAAGGGCCTGGTGGCTCAGAATGTACAGCTCATCTCCACGGGTGGTACCTGCAAGTACCTGCAGGAACTCGGGCTGCCGGTGACGGAAATTTCGGACTACACGGGAGCTCCCGAGCTCTTCGACGGTCGCGTAAAAACCCTGCACCCCAAAGTACACGGCGGTCTGCTCCAGCGCCGTGACCTCGCTGAACACCAGCAGCAGGCCAGCGACAACAACATCCCCACCATCGATTTGGTCTGCGTCAATCTGTATCCCTTCGAAGAAACCATCGCCAAAGAGGGCGTAACCCTGGCCGAGGCTATCGAAAAGATTGACATCGGTGGTCCCTCCATGCTGCGCTCCGCAGCCAAGAACTATGCCAGTGTCACCGTGGTAAGCGACCCGGCAGACTACGACACTGTTCTCACAGAAATGGAGACACACCAGGGCAACACCACGCTGCGCACCCGTGAGAAGCTCGCAGTCAAGGTGTTCATGCGCACCTCCGCCTACGACAACGCTATATCGAACTACCTCGGCCACCGCGCAGAAGACAGCACCAAGAACAACTTCACCCTCTCCCTGCCCTTCAATCAGGCTCTGCGCTACGGGGACAATCCCCACCAGGCCAGCGTGCTCTACGGTGATTTCGATTCCATCTTCACCCAGCTGCAGGGTAAGGAGCTTTCCTACACCAACATCCTTGATCTGGATGCCGCAGCCTCTCTCATCATGAACTTCCGCCGCCCGACCGTCGGCATTCTGAAGCACACCAACCCCTGTGGTGTGGGTCAGGACGATGAAGACCTGGTAGAGGCCTGGAAGCGCGCTTACCAGACCGACACGCAGGCTCCCTTCGGTGGTGTTATCGTGATGAACCGCCCGATGACCGAGGCTCTCGCCCGCATCGTCGGCGCCATCTTCACCGATGTGATTATCGCCCCCGACTACGAGCCCGAGGCCCGCGCCATTCTGCAGAAGAAGAAGAACTGCCGCGTGATGCGAATCGACCTCGACGCCTGGCGCGAGTTCTGCAAGACCCCCATGGTGCGCACCGCTCCCGGTGGTATCATGACCATGCAGCGCGACGACGAAGTGATGGGGCTCGATAACCTCGAAGCCAAGGTTGTAACCGACCGCGTACCTACCGCAGAAGAGCTCGAAGCGATGCGCTTCGCCTGGCGTGTCTGCAAGCAGGTGCACTCCAACGCTATCGTCTTCACCGATAAGAACGGCACCCTGGGTATCGGCGCGGGCCAGATGAGCCGTGTGGACTCCGCCAAGATTGCCGTATGGAAGGCCGGTCAGGCCGGGCTCAGCCTGAAGGGCAGCGTGATTGCCTCCGACGGCCTGTTCCCCTTCGCCGACGGTCTGCAGACGGCTATCGATGCCGGTGCTACTGCCTGCATTCAGCCCGGTGGTTCCATCCGCGACCAAGAGGTGATTGACGCTGCGAACGCCGCCGGCATTGCCATGGTGTTCACCGGTGCTCGCCACTTCCTGCACTAAACCTTCACATTTCACCCCGGCCCTGCGGGTAAATCCGCAGGGCTTTTTTACAAGAAAAAAATCCCACTATGCACCTCGGAGTTAACATAGATCATGTAGCAACCCTGCGCCAGGCGCGCTATGCCACCATGCTCGACTCTCACAACACGGAGCCCTCCATACTGGCAGCAGCGCAGGCCGCCATGGCCGGCGGGGCAGACTCCATCACCCTGCATGTGCGCGAAGACCGCCGCCACATGCAGGATGCCGATGCTCGTGCCGTGCGCCGAGAAATTCCCCTGCCCCTCAACCTCGAAATGGGAGCCACACCCGCGATGCTCGAATTTGCTCTGGAGCTGAAGCCGGATTTCGTGTGTCTGGTCCCCGAGCGTCGAGAAGAAATTACCACGGAAGGAGGGCTGAGTGTGGCGGGGCACGAAGACACCCTGCAGCCGCTTGTAGCCGCCCTCCAGGCCAACGGTAGCAAGGTGAGTATGTTCATTGATCCCGAGCCTGAGCAGGTACAGGCATCCGCCGCCATTGGAGCAGCTATGATTGAACTGCACACCGGGCGTTTCGCAAACACCCTGGGCACAGAAAGAGCAGCCGAGACTGCCCGATTGGTTGCCGCAGCAAAACTGGCACATAAACTCGGTCTGGAAGTACACGCAGGGCATGGTATTCAAATAGCCAACCTTGCCGAGCTTAATGCTGTACCTCACCTCACTGAACTCAATATCGGTCACACCATCATCGCGCGCTCCATCTTCACAGGCCTGACAGCTGCCGTGCGTGAAATGAAAGAAGCCATTGAGAGTCTCAAATGGTGAATAATCCTTAATTTCTCAGGCATCGGAGTCGTTTTTTCTCATATACAAGCCAAATTGTGCAAAAAAATGTACAATTTGGCTTTTCTTATTACTTTTTCGCTTGAAATCAAAGCACCACATGTTATCATAAAGACCTATGAACAAGACTCAACTTGTAAATTGCATTCAGGCAAAGCTTGGTGAAGAAGCAACGAAGAAGTGCGCAGAATCTGCACTTTCCGCTGTGCTTGGCGCCATCGCAGATGCCGTCAAGGGCGGCGAAAAAGTTCAGCTTATCGGTTTCGGTACCTTTGAGATGAAGACCCGCCCCGAGCGCACCGGGCGCAATCCGCAGACCGGCAAGGAGATGACCATCCCGGCCTCTTCCACTCTGGCATTTAAGCCTTCTTCTACCTTCAAGACCATCATTAAGCCCAAGAAGAAAGGCTGCGCCAAGAAGTCCTGCAAGAAGAAGTAAAAACGCTTCTCCTCCGCCCGAAAAACTTTACAAGCCGTTCCGCGACAGCGAGAACGGCTTTTTTGCGCTTACCGGTTAAAATTGAGTAGGGGGCTTTCGCCCCCTCTCACACCACCGTACGTGCCATTTATGGCATACGGCGGTTTCTCGGCGTGTGATTGGTCCCGGAGCTAATGTTCCTGCCGCAACTCTTTTATCTCTCCTCGCCGGATACCCTG
>JAZNVF010000049.1:0-63025 GCA_045592685.1 Akkermansia sp.
TGAGGTGAGCCCCGTTTTTTGACCACCGGCGTAAGCTTTTAAGGAATACCTAAAGCCGATGCTTGGAGCTGGGGTTAGATTACTATTTTTTCACGTTGATTGTCAACTCTATTTTTTTGCGATTTTGTAGTGTAGGCGTGGCGTGTTGCGCGTAGCGCAACCCCAGAGCGGAGCGAAGGGAGCCTCGACGGAACGGAAAAATCGCAAAAAAAATCGCCGGATGGGGGTTAGGCTGCAGATTGACGCTCTTTTCTCCATTCCTCCGGGGTTTTATTGCCCAGGGCTGCGTGCAATCGCTCGCTGTTGTAGTAGCGTATCCATATCTTGAGCCGCTGTTCTATAGCCTCTACTGTGACATCGTCGTACAAGTTGAATAACTCGTATTTGTAGGTGCGCCAGAACCGCTCCATTCGCACGTTATCTCTCCAACTGCCTTTGCCATCCATGCTTGGTCTAATACCCAGCATCCTCACTCGGGTAAGCCACGTTTCAGAAGTAAACTGGCTCCCCTGATCGGTATTGAGGATTTCTGGCTTCCTCCCGCTTGTTAATGCCATCGTCAATGCTTCATGGCATAATTCCACGGTCATGTTTCGACTTATGCTATACCCTAAGGCTTCACGACTTGCCCAATCTATGACAACGCACAGATAATATGTTCTTCCCTCCACCTTCAGATAGGTTATATCGGTAGCCCATACCATGTCCGGCTTATCTATTTGCATGCCTTTAAGCAAGTAAGGTACTTTCTCGTGTTTGGGGTGCGGTTTGCTGGTATTGCGCTTGCAATAGATTGCCTTAAGCCCCAGCTCCTTCATCAGCCTCCTTACATATTTTCTGTTTACCTGATATTGTAAGGCGTTGCTAACGTGCGTTGTCAGGCGGCGATAACCTAAACATGGGTCTTTCAATAACCATGCGGCTTGCTTATCCCTTGCTTTGGCTGCCTCTGAGCGTTTCGTGGTGTAGTATAGTCGCGATTTATGCAAGTCGAGTAACTGGCACTGGCGGCGAATACTTATACATGGCTCTGCTTCGTCTATCATTTGATAGCGTCCCTCCACGCAGGTACACTCATTGCCTTTTTTTTTAGCCAAGCAAGTTCGTATTCCCTTTGTCCTACCAGCTGTTCTAGGTCATTAACTTTCTTTTCCAGCTTTCGCAGATTTTTATCTGCCTTATTCTTACGGACAAACAACTGGGCAGCCCCTTGCTGCAACTGTTGTTTCCATTCGCTTATCTGCCCAGGCGCTACACCATACTTTGCGGCCAGTTCCTGTAGGCTGTTTTCGCCTTTCATTGCGTTCAAGTCAACGGTTGCCTTGAACTCCTCTGTGTATTGTTTGCGTTGCTTGCTCATGTTGTGTCTGCGGTTTATTTTACCCCAAACACGGCTCGTTTTCTACCCTAAAATTCGTTAACGCATCTGGCTTTTGTCGGGGCTCACCTCACACGTGTGACAGGTATGTGACACATCGTGTGGCACACTACTACCATACATGGTTGACTCAGCACAAGACAAAAAATCGCGCTGTAAAGGGGTTACATCCTCTACAGCGCGCTATTTTCAGTATTTTTTAGTTGCGGGAGTAGGATTTGAACCTACGGCCTTCAGGTTATGAGCCTGACGAGCTACCAGACTGCTCCATCCCGCGATTTTTATCGGCAACCTTAGCGGTGCGCGCCCATTGATAGCTTTTTTATGAGAAAAAGTCAAGCTAATTCTGCAAAAAACGGAAAATAATTTTCTTCTACCTCTGCATTACTTGAATGATGGGTGCCGCATTCTACACCATCTGCCGGCGTTACACCCTGAAGGGGAGCTTAGCCCGGCTCCATGCAGCGGCGGGCTTTTTCCAGCAGCATGACTTCGCCGCTGTAGTCCGCCAGCCTGAAGAGTTGTTTGTTGTCGATGATATAGCGCACACAGTCTGCGACTTCGCAGCGGAACTGCTGCGGCAGCGCCTGCAGGTGGTGCAGTCGCTCGTGCAGGTGGCCGATGAGTGAGTTCACCAGCTTATAGTCGCCGTTGGTGTGCCCCTCGCGTATGTAGCGGTGCAGCAATGTGAAATAGAACATCAGGGCGCGTAACCCCATGCGGGGTAAATCGCCCACATAGCTTGTGGCCAGTCCGCTGCCTACGAAGGCCAGTTCATACACTTCCTCTGCCATCTCCTGGCTGAAGCAGGCGGGTAGCTTATCTGTTGCCCGCCATTCTGCGGACCGGGGAAGAACGGCCATCAGGTTAAGCAGGTTCCAGGTATTGTTTGCAAGCAGGTCGGCCATTGTCAGGTGTTCCTTACCGCTTTGCAACAGCTCTGCGGTATACAAGGTGTAATCCCAGAAGTGTGGATCATCGGGCGTGGCGGCGAATGTCAGCTGAAAATGTATCACATTGCCGTTGTCGAAGCGCAGGTAGATAGCGCCGTCATCCTCATAGCACCCCAGCAATGTCGCCCCGATGAACGAGTGGTGCAGGGCGCCTGCATTCATGGGGCAGTCGGAGAGGGGCGCTACAGGGGTGGCTCCCGCCGGTATCTGCACAGTGTACTCCAGGTTGCCGCTGTCGTTCAGGTGTACACAGCAGTCGGCAAACTCCAGCCAATACTCAGCCTGCTCATCTGCAGGGCGGTTTGTCACTTTTCGTTGCACATAGAAACCGCGCAGCTCTCGCCCCACCACGGGCGGCTCTCCCCCGGCCAGAAAGGCTCGAATTCCCGGTAGTCTTCGGTAGGCTGTACAACGCCCGATTTCGTAGGCTTTCCGCAGATTTTCGGGGTCTTTTTCCACGCGGCTCACGGGCAGGGCGGTGTAGGGGCGCAATACCAGCACCTCGCCGCTGAGCTCTCTTTCCTTGATATATTGCAGGGTATCGTTGTAGTGCAGGTGGCGCTCCTCCATGGCCTTCACGAGTGCGGGGTACTTGCGGTACATGAGCCGCACGGCTCGCAGCAGCCCGTTTTCTTTTTTCTCATACTCATCCGGCTGGGTCAGTATGACCACATTGCGCCCGTAGCCCAGGCTCTCGAAATAGCGCAGGGGGATGGAGTCCGATATGCCGCCGTCGAGCAGCTTACGCCCCTCTATTTCAACCGGCTGTGATACCAGCGGCATCGAGGCTGAGGCCCGCACCCACTCGAACAGGTGGTCACTCTGCCCGCCGTATTCGTGGTAGACCGGTTGGCCGGTTTCAATATCGGTGGCAACCACATAAAAAGGCATGGAATTGCGCTCGTAGGCGGCAAAGTTGAACTTGTCGTGCTTCAGCGGCACATCCCCATAGCAGAACCGGCGGCTGTACAGGTTGCCATCGCTCAACAGACTCCACAGCCCGCAGTAGCGCTTATCTCGACCGTAACGCATGTTGTAGCGTATGGCGCGCGATATCTGACCGGTTTTGTAATTCAAACCGAAAGCCGCCCCGGCCGATACTCCAATGGCTCCGTCGAAGTGAACGCCTTCCTCCATGAACACATCGAGTATGCCCGCCGTGAACATTCCCCGCATAGCTCCGCCTTCCAGTACAAGTCCCGTTTTCATCAGCTTTCCCTGCTCTGTCTATTGTTTCCCGGCGCGTGCGGGTAGAAAAAAACTCAGTTCCGGAGAACTGAGTTTTTTGAGTTGCGGGAGTAGGATTTGAACCTACGGCCTTCAGGTTATGAGCCTGACGAGCTACCAGACTGCTCCATCCCGCGATTTTATTTTAGAACTCCTACCGGAGTGCGGCGATGTTTTATATCTTTTGCGCGGAAAAGTCAAGATTTTTTTTGTAAAAATTGCAAAAAATGCGAAAAAATAGAATTGAGGGGAGGGTTGAGCTCATGGTTCCCCCTGCAAGAGACTGCATGCATGCGCCCGGGCCGTATCTCCGCCGGTACCGAGCATGCGCATGAGTTCCTGCACGCGGGATTCTGATTCAATTTTGGAGAGTCTCGACACCGTTCGCTCACCGCTCTGTTGTTTGGAGATGAGGTAGTGATGGTTGGCGAGAGCCGCAACCTGGGGGAAGTGGGTGATGGAGATAACCTGGTGGTTACAGCCCAGCTCACGCATTTTCATGCCGACAGCCCGGGCAATTTCACCGCCGACGTTGGCATCTATTTCGTCGAACACGAGCAACGGCGTGTCGTCGCGGCTTGCCAGTGCGCTCTTGAGGGCGAGCATGACCCGGGCCAGCTCGCCGCTGGATGCGATGAGGCGCAGGGCTTTGAGTGGTTCGCCGGGATTCGGGCCGAACAGAAAATCCGTTTCTTCCGCACCATGGGGCCCGGGTTCGGGCAGGGGGGGCAGTGAGACCTCGAAGAGAGATTGGCGGAACCCCAACTGGCGGGCATGGTGCAGGAACTGCTCAGCAAGACGCGGCGCGGCCTTGCGGCGCGAATTGCTCAGCGCAGCAGCGGCAATTTTGAGTTCTGCATATTTGCTGCGCTCTGTTTCGGCAAGTCTGCTGAGCATTTCCTCTCGGTTATCAATAGCCGCTAGTCGGTTGCGACAGTTCTGGAGGTGCTGCTGTATGGCTTCGAAATCGGCACCATACTTTCGCTTCAGAGTATCGAGGGTGCTGATTCGTTCTTCGAGCCTGGCCAGTTCTGCCGGATCGCCGCAGAGATTGTCTGCGTAGTCCTGCAGGCTGGCTGCTACATCTTCGAGCTCTTCGACAATACCCGGCAAGGGTGCCAGCCAGTCGGCGCAGGCGGCATCCAGCCGCTCCAGCTCGCGAGCCTGGCGTACCAGCTGGCGCAGGCGTGAGAGCACGGAGTCATCTCCACCGTCTATCATCTGAGCCATGGGCAGCGCTGTATCACGCAAGCGCCCGGAGTTGCGGGCGCGTTGCCAGTTTGCCTCGAGTTCTGCGGTTTCATCTGTCGTGAACGCGGCACTCTCAATCTCCTGAACCTGGTGGCGCAGAAAATCCAGCTCTCGCTCATTTGCCATTTCGCTTTCCACGAGTCGGCGGTAGTCTGCACGAGCACTGACCCAGGCGCTGTATGCGGCCTGATATTCTGCCAGGACGGCACTATTTTCGGCAAAGGCGTCGAGTAGTTCCAACTGGCGTTCCTGCGAGGTGAGAGAGCGGTGAGCCTCGGGGTGGTGCATGTCCACCAGTCCGGCGCCCACTTTGCGCAACAGGCTGAGAGTTGCGGGGCAGCTGTTGATGAACTGTCTGTTACCGGTTGTGGTGATGACACGGCGAATCACCAGTGCGCCATCTTCGCAAGGGGGCAGCCCTGCCTCTGCCAGCAGACTGTCGATGTAACCCGGGTGGCTCAGGTGGAATATGGCCTCTATGCTGCACTGGCTCTCACCGCTGCGTATACGGCCTTTGTCCGCGCGCTCCCCCATCACCAGCGATATCCCGCCCATGATAACCGATTTGCCCGCACCGGTCTCGCCGGTGATGGCCAGAAAGCCATTTTCGGGTTCCCAGACAAGTTCATCTACAAGTGCGAGGTTGCGTATCTTTAACAGTGAGAGCATATTTTGCTTTGCGTTGTGCGCATATTATGGCATAATGTGGCAGCGAATAAAATAAAAATCTGACGATGAAAGTACTTTTTCTTGGCAGCGGTACCTCTACAGGGGTACCCGTTATTGGCTGTCTGTGTGATGTGTGCCGCTCAGACGACCCACGCAACAAGCGTCTGCGTTCGTCGGTTCTGGTGAAGACAGACCGCACAACTCTGCTGGTGGATTCATGCCCCGACCTGCGTCAGCAGGCACTTCGCCACAACCTCACTGCCATCGATGCCGTTATCTATACCCATGAGCACCTGGATCATACGACCGGTTTCGACGACATGCGCGCCTTTTGCTGGCGGCGCGAGGACCGCCTGCCGCTCTATGCGGGAACAAGCTGTCTTGCTCACCTGCGACGTATGTATGCCTGGGCTTTCTCTGAACAGAATACCTACAAGGGCTATATCCGCCCGCAGGCTCATGATCACGCCGGTCAGCCATTTACTGTAGGTGATATAGAGGTGATTCCCGTGCCGGTGGAACACGCATCGGTGGAGACTTTCGGCTATGTGTTCCGCAGCGGGGGGGTATCTTTCGGTTATGTGCCCGATATTAAGGTGCTGCCTGAGAGCTCCCGGCCTCTCCTGCAGGGGCTCACGGCTCTGGCTATGGATGGTCTTACCACCCGGGAGCACCATACTCACATATCCGTGGCTGAGAATGTGGCGCTCATGCAGCAACTCGCCCCGCAACGCGGGTTCTTGACCCACTGCGGGCACGCCGTTGACTACGAGTCGACCGCTCGTTCGCTGCCGCCGAATATGACCCCCGCCTACGACGGTCTGGAAATTGAGCTTGAATTAGTGGTAACTAATGGTTAGACTGTCACCTGTATGAACAAAACGGAGTGGATATCAGCGGTTTTCAGCCCGACGGGCGGATGTGAGAAAGTGGCGACTGCTATCACGCAGGGAATGACGGTGCGCAAGCTCGATTTGTGCGCTCCGGTGGAGGGACAGTCCGTGACGGCACCGCTGCTGGCGGTGGTGCCGGTATATGGTGGGCGCGTGCCCGAGGTTGCTCTGGAGCGTTTGCGAGCCTTGAAGGGGAATGGCGGACCGGCCATCGCTGTGGTGGTGTACGGCAACCGTGCGTATGAGGATGCCCTGCTGGAGCTCCATACGGAGCTGACGGCCAACGGCTACAAAGTGATAGCCGCAGCAGCCTTCATTGCAGAGCATTCCATTGTACGCAGTATTGCCGCCGGGCGACCGCATGCAGCGGATGTTGAGCTGGCTGCACAGTTCGGCCGCTCCGTGGTTGCCAAACTGGCGACCGGTAACATGAGTACCGTGTGTGTGCCCGGTAACATGCCCTACCGCGACCGCCCGCAAATGCCGGTCTCGCCGCTGACTCTGGAGAGCTGCCGTGGCTGCGGGCGCTGCGCCCGCCTGTGCCCGGTGGGGGCTATACCGGCCGGAGCTCCGCATACGACCGATGCTGCCAAATGTATCCTCTGCATGCGCTGCGTGGCGGTGTGTGTCCGTCGCTCGCGACTGCTGCCCCCGCATGTGCTGGAGGGGATGACGCAGCGCCTGAATCTGGTGGCCGCTGAGCCGAAACAGCCTGAGCTTTTTGTATGAGTCGCTGCTGACTCAATGCGGCACGGGAAGAGAGCGGTTGTGGTAAACAGCCGCTCTTTCCTTTTCTAATCCCGGCAGGGGGAGAACCAGCACTTCATCCGCCGCGCCGGCGCGAAAGTCCACGGTGTAGCGGGCGGGGGCATCCCACAGCCAGATGTTGACTTTTTGCTCGTTTTCCCCGTACAGATTATGAACTTCACTGAGGGTGTTGCCCTGTGCAGAGCGGTGCCGGCACGACAATTCGGCGTGGCTGAACAGGTCGCAGTGCGTATTGATACCGGCCACACGGGCAGGAAAGTTCGCCGGAGCCTGCCAGGTGATGTGCAGCTGGGGGAGTTCGCCTCTCTTGGCTCTGAAGGTGAAAGTGATTCCGTCAATTTCACGCGTTGTCACACGGTCAGTGGGTACGGTAACAGTGTGCTGCCGATAGTTCGTGGAGCAGGTCAGTTCGATGGGGCCGGTGGCGCCGGGGTCTGCGCTGAGAGTGAGTCCCTGTGCCCTCATGCCGGGGGCTTGCGTGGTGATATGGTGCAGGCGTACGTCACTGCTTGCCTGTTCATCATAGCGGTAGCACAGTTTGTTACCTTGCTGCTGTGGCAGCAACGCTACGCTGTAGGGCGTGCCGATGGTTGCCTTTTCGATGTGGCATGAGCCGAGCAGACAGGCACAGGCGATAGTAAGACATGGGGTCGTTATTTTCATGGCGGTGGTGGGTTAAGTATTGCAGAGTAAGGCTTCGATACGGCGCGCCCGCGCACATTTGACAGGTTCCCAGAGGTAGAGCAATTCGTTGCGGATGAGCTCCAGCGCTGTATCGCCTCGGCTGCTGCGTGTTGCGGGGGCGGCTCCATGCTTGAGTAACAGCTCGACTAATTCAGGCGCCAGGGCCTGTACGGCACACATCAGCACGGTGTTGCCCTCAGAATTCTCGGCTGCATTGGCATTCGCCCCGGCGGCCAGCAGCTCGCGGGCTATGGCCAGGTGATTGCCGGTTGCGGCATCGTGCAGCGCGGTGGCTCCACTCTGCGCGCAGCGGTGGTTCACCTCAGCCCCGGCAGCGAGCAGTGCCTGCACAATCGGCAGATTATCAGCACAAACTGCCCCCATAAGCGGGGAGTAGCCTCGGCAGTCCGTTGCGTTCGCTCCGGCTCCGGCGGCTATCAGCAGGGTACAGATGTCCTCCCGCCCCTCGATGGCTGCCACCAGCAGCGCCGGTTCTTCATCCTCTCCGTAGCATTCATTCGGGTCAGCACCTGCGCTCAGCAGCTTGCGAACCTCATCCGTGTGCCCGGTGGTGATGGCGCGGAACAGCGGCGTGCCGGTCTGGAAAGCCTCGTTATCCATGTGCTGCTTTATTGGATATTGAGCTTTCGGCGGAAATAGGCTATGGTTTTGTCCAACCCGTCATTCAGGCAAATCGTGGGCGCCCAGTCGAGCATATCGTGAGCCAGGGCGATATCCGGCTTGCGCTGGGTGGGGTCATCAGCGGGCAGGGGGCAGTACACCAACTTACCCGTAGTCGGTATTTTGGTAAGCACGAGATCTGCCAGCTCGCGAATGGTGAACTCACCGGGGTTGCCGATGTTGACCGGGCCGATGAATCCCCTTTTATTCTCCATCATGCGCACCATACCTTCGATAAGGTCATCGATGTACTGGAAAGAGCGCGTTTGTTGCCCCTCGCCGTAGATGGTGATATCCTGCCCGCGCAGCGCCTGGCAGATAAAGTTGGAAACCACGCGCCCGTCATCCGGGTTCATGTAGGGGCCGTATGTGTTGAAAATGCGAATCACGCGGATATCCACCCCCTCATGTCGATGGTGGTCGAAGAAGATCGACTCGGCGCAGCGCTTGCCTTCATCGTAACAGGCGCGTATGCCGATGGGGTTGACGTTGCCACGGTAATGCTCCGGCTGGGGGTGAATCTTGGGCTCGCCGTAAACTTCCGAAGTGGAGCTCTGCAGAATACGCGCCCCCTTCCGCTTGGCCAGTGCCAGCATGTTGAGCGCTCCCAGTACACAGGTTTTTGTCGTGAAAATCGAGCGGAAGCCCTGGTAGAAGGGCGGGGAGGCCGGGCAGGCCAGGTTGTAAATGCGGTCGAGCGGTTCATCACAATCCCAGGGTTCTACGACATCGTGCTCCACGAAGGTGAAGTTCGGGTGGCTGAGCAGGTCTTCCACATTGGAGAGAGAACCGGTGTAATTGTTGTCGAGGCAAATCACCCTGTGCCCTTCATTGATAAGCCTGCGGCAGAGATTGGTGCCGATAAAGCCTGTTCCGCCTGTGACGAGTATGTGTTTCATGCTGGCGGGCATTATAGAGAAAAATAACCAGTTTGGCAAGTAAAACACAAATCATCTATCGTTATTCACGCAGGTTGAGGGGCGATTGAATCGTTTCAATCTGCGATTGCCCCCTGTTTTTGCCCCAAAAAGGCTGAGCATACACAGAATGAGCGTGACAAAGACCCGCAAAAAGAGTAAACTTCGGTATGCACTACACTCCTTACACTCTGTATCCCGTGGGCGCTCTGAGCGCCCGTGCTGCCGCCCAACCGCGCGAGGGCGTGCTTCTGCGTGGTGATAACGGCGGTTACGCCTGTCTGCAATCCTGGCCGGAGCTTGGCGATTCTCCGCTTGAGTATGAGCTCGATGCTCTGCGCGATGGTACCCCGCTGCGCCTGGGTGAGCGCGCCCTGAAGTGTATCGAAATCGACGGTGCAGCCCGCGCCGCAGGGGTGAATCTTTTCCAGGACCTTACCATTCCCCGCAGCCATGCCACCCTTACCGTGAGCGCTACCCCCTCTCAGGTGTACAACCTGCACCAGCGTGGGTTCCGTGTGGGTAAAATTAAAGTGGTGCCTAAACTCGCTGCCACGGTTGAGCGCCTGACCAATCTCGCATCCATGGTGCCGGATTGGAAGTGGCGTGTGGACTTCAACTGCACTCTGTCGCTGGAGGCTGCCCTGAAGTTCTGGGACATGCTTTCCGATGCCATGAAAGAGCGCATTGATTTCGTGGAAGATCCCTGCTACTACGACGTAGAAACCTGGCAGGCTCTGCAGGATGCCGGCATGCCCCTGGGCTACGACACCCCCATGCAGGAGAGCGCCATTCCCGCTCGCACCAGCAAACCCATGATGCGTTTGGTCAAGCCGGCTCGCCACCACAGCAACAGCGGCCTGCCCGTGTTCACCACATACCTTGACCACCCGCTTGGTCAGTGCTGGGCCGCCTACAACGCCGCTAAATTCTACACCGGCAAACCGACAGAGGAAGTTCCGCTCTGTGGACTGGTCACCCAGCATGTGTACCGCCCGAATCCCTTCTCGGAGGAGCTCGGTATGGATGTCACCCCCGACTTCCGGGCCCCCAAGGGCACCGGCCTGGGTTTTGATGCTCTGCTGAAGTCTCTGCCGTGGAAGAAGCTGTAAACGATTTCCGGTAACTCGTTTTTTTCAGACGGTGGCTGTCGCTCCTGTGGTGGCCGCCGTCTGATTTTTCGGCTCGCCCCGCCCACTCATTTACTCACCGTTTTTTTTCGGCGTTATTTTTGTTGTTTATGCGGTATCTGCTGCTCATTTCAGTCTGGCTATCGACGTGGACCGCGCCATTCATTATAGCTGTGGCGGCGCTTACATTTCTGTTGCCCGGCTTGTTTGACTGGGTGCGTGGTGATGTTCAGACCTGTATATTGGGGGGTATCATGCTCACCATGGGCATGACTCTCACCACCTCCGATTTCCGCATACTGGCGCAGCGCCCGTGGGATATTGCCATCGGGACATTGGCTCAATACGCCATCATGCCGCTTCTGGCTTTTGCCCTGGTATATTTCTTCCGTCTTCCCGGGGGAATTGCTGCAGGGCTTATTCTGGTGGGGTGTAGTCCCGGTGGGGTATCCAGCAATATCATGAGCCTGCTGTGCCGGGGGGATGTGGCTTACTCCGTGGGCATGACCACGGTTTCTACCTTACTGGCGCCTTTCATCACGCCCTTGCTGGTGCTTTGGCTGATGGGGGAGAGTATCGCGGTCGATGCTGCCGGTCTTTTCCGCAGTATTCTGCTGGTCACGCTGTTACCGGTAGGGGTGGGGACTCTGTGCAACTACCTGTTCAGCAGGCGGGCGGGGTACACGACAGTGTGTCGGCTCATGCCGGGTCTGGCTGTTCTGGGGTTGGCCTGCATTGTTGGTGGGGTAACTTCTGCTCACGGCTGCAAATTCTTTGAGAGCGGAGTGCTGATATTTCTGTGTATTTTTCTGCACAATGGGTTGGGTTACCTGCTCGGCTATCTGACCGGTCGCAGCTGCGGTATGTCCCGACCCAAGCGCCGCACTCTCTCCATAGAGGTCGGCATGCAGAATGCCGGGCTTGCTACCGTGCTTGCCGGACGGCATTTCCCACTGCTGCCCGAGGCCGCTCTCGCCGCTGCCATTTCCTGCGTGTGGCACTCTGTCTCCGGCACTCTTATTGCGGCGATTTTCTCTATGCTCGATAAGAAGCGCAACCGCTGAGAGCACACATCAGCTCAGCAGCCACCGAAACAGGGCGTAGAAGAGTATAGCGAGGGCAACTGTTATCAAGTTGCTGCGACGTCGGCGCTTCTGCTCCAGTTTGCGGTGAACATCGGCAAAGGCCGGAGCATGCTTTTTTGCCAGTTCAATGAGCCAACTCTCGCCGCTGTCGAGGGCTAAGCCGCAGAAAAGAGCACCGCCGTCACCATTTATTTCAGCAGTGGCTCCGGCGTTTATCAGAGTGTTGACACTGTCGTAGTGCCCGAAGGTCATTGCTCGCAGCAGTGGAGTGTCACCCACTTTTGTGCAGAGGTTGACATCGAGCCCCAGTTCGAGCAGAGTGCACAGATTGCCGTCATGGCCGCTCATAGCCGCATAGTGCAGAGGGGTGGTGTTGTTTTTCCCTGCTAGTGGGCAACGCTCTGCACCCGAATCGACCAGCAGTTTGAGCATGTCGGGGCAGTCTGTGTAGTAGGCGGCTCGGCTCAGTGGGGTCATGCCGTCTGTCTCGCGGGCATTCACATCTGCTCCTGCCCGCAGCAACTTGCGCACCAACTCGATATTTCCGGCCATGGCCGCGAAATGAAGTACCGTTTCTCCCTCGACTGCGGTGGCGTGAATGTCCGACCCTCGTGAGATAAGAAGCTCTGCCACAGCCGTGGGTGCATATAGTGCTGCCAGGTGCAGGGGGGTGAAACCAAGCTCTGTCCGGGCATTGACGTCTGCTCCGGCATCGAGCATGACTGCCACAGGGTCCGTAGCCTGTTCCGGCGACGTTTCGTAACCTCGCTTGATGATTGCGAAGGTATTGGCGCGCAGGTCGGCTGCCGCATCATGCAGTGGGGTGTATCCACAGTCATCGGTGGCGTTTATATCAGCCCCGCCATCCAGCAGACGCCGGATGAGTTTTACCTGCGATTTCTTGAGTAGCCAAGCCCCGGCAAAGTGCAGCATGGTCAGGTTCGTGCGGCTTATATATTCGCCCGGGCGCCCGGGGTAGGCATCTGCATGCGAGGGTATGCGCGTCAAGGGGCTTACCCCGTTGCTCAGCAGGGCACTGACTCGTGCATAACTGCTGCTGCGCAGGGCCGAGCTGAGTTCCCGGAGTGTTGCGGCGTCTGGCTCAATCATGGCAACAGTGTAGCCTGCGGCTCCGGGGATGTCAAGTGTCATCTTCGCCCGCCATTGGCAACCCGGAGCGGGGGGCTGCAGGCAACTCGAAACTGAAATCAACAAGCCGCAGCCCCTCGCGGAACTGCGGCTTGTTAAATTCAGCTCGAAAATCGAAACTGCTTATCGGAAATTGACGGTGCGGGTTTCGCCCTGCTTCATTTCGATGGAGGGGAAGAGGATGAAGTCGTTGGTGTAGACGGCATCTGCAGCGTCGCAGCCGGTGGTACCCTTGCCGGTGGCGGTGGTGGGGTACCAGATAGCCAGGCGGCCTTTGTAGTCACGGTTGGCGGTAATCGTCACGCTCTTATCGCCCTGCCAGGTGTAAGCCACGGCGCGGGGGGAGTGGGAGCAGTCGACCGTGGCGCTCCAGGCGGGGTCGCCGTAGAAGGCTACCACGTCGCGGTCGTGCACCAGGCCGAAGACGTCCTTGGCATCTTTCTCCGTGAGCTTGACTCCGCTGGTCATGATGGCCTTGTGGAAGGTGTAGTCTATGCTTTCGCCATCGAAGCGCACCTTGAGCAACTCGGGGTGGAGGTTGAGCGTATTGTGAAGGATGAACTGGTTGTTGAGGTACCAGGCTTCGGCCAGGGTGGTATTGTCCGCCATGTCGATGAATGTACCAAAAGTACCCCAGCCGCCGGCTCCGTACCACGAGGGGACGGTGTAGCCCACCACCTGGTTGCAGGTGTAGGCCGACAGGGCGGTGATGGCCATGCTCTGGTTGGTTCCCTGAGTGTCGCCGAACAGGCAGTTGCCGGCAGCCAGCCACACACGGGGCTGACCGTCAGGCTCGATGACCGTGGCGGCTTTCTTCTCCGCAAGCTGAGTCATCATGCTGTGGTCGCCGCGCCTGGCACGGCGGAGCGGGCGACCGAAATCAAGCATTTCACCCTGCGGCAGCTGGTAGAAACGGTTGTTGCTCGGGAAGATAAGCCCGCGGGAGAAGGGCATTTCGAGGTTGTACTGCGTGGCGTGGCTGGAGGTAACGACCAGCTGAGGAGCGCTCTTGCTGAGCTGCTCGGCAAAGAGCCCCTGCAGGCCGTGCTGCCCCTCGGGGGTATCTTTCCCGTAGGTGGTGGTAGTCGGTTCGGTGTAGCCTTCCTGTTTCAGCACGGGGGCACCCGTCCAGTCGGTTATGCAGTAGCTGGCCTCGAAGGGGTGCCAGCCTACGTTGGTGGTGCCCAGCACGCGCTTGATGACGAGCGGTTCGGTAGCGGCGGCAATGCGCAGGGCGTCCTCCGCACTGTAGCCGGTGACAATCCCCCACAGGCAGTCGCCCCACATATCATCGTCCACCTTACGGGCGGCACGGTGCAGGTTGTTGACGGTCACGCGGCCGGTTTCCTCCGGGCGCAGCACAACGGCGGCGTAGTGGGCTGCGGTGCTGCGGAGAGCATGCGTGAGCTGCGCTTCGCTCAGTTCTTCAACGACGGTGACCTGAGCGCCGGGGTATTTCAGAACGAGGGTTGCGATGACTTTCTGCCACTCAGGCTGTTGCAGGGTGGCCATAGTGGTTACGATGACGTAGCCCATGTCGGCCCCTTTGCCGGTTGCTGCGGGAGCGGGCGCGGGAGCCGGAGCCGGCTCTTCGGTAACAACTGCATCCTCCGGGACTGGGGCAGGCTCGGTCGGTTCAGTTTCCGGGGCGGGAGCCGCAGTATCCGGCACGGCGTCTGCCGGCATGGTGAAATAGAAGTTGGCGTTGTCTTTGCCGAATACCTCCTTCGCCAGAGCTCTGATTTCATCCAGCGTGATGGAGCGCAGGTCGGGCAGCAGGTCGCGGATGAGGTCGGCCTGCTCAGGGTCGCTCTGCAGAGCGGCCAGGCTGCCGCACCAGAAACTGTTCTGGCGCAGATTCTTCTCTGCCGAGGCAATGATGGGTCGGATAGCGCAATCGAAGTCCTCCTGTGAGATATCGCCGCTGCCCATTGCAGTGAGAATGCTGTCCATGGCAGCGCTGACCTTCTCGCGGTTGCCCTTTACACCGGCGCTGGCGGCGGTGATGGTGGCGGCGTTTTCATACTCCTGGTTGATTTCCAGTCGCACACTGGGGGAATAGGTTTCGCCCATTTCGGCGCGAATCCCGTCGAACAGGCGCGAGCGGGCAATCGAGCAGAGTACTGTCAGGCGGCGGTTGCGGCGGCGGTCCATACCGTTGCCGGCAGGGCGCACCTGGGTGACGATGGTTTTGTCGAGCTCCGTTTCGTAGGGGAAGAACTTGCGCTGTCCCCAGGGCTGAATGTTGATGGTGCGCTGGGTCTCCGTCGGTTCGGTGAACTCAGGGTTGCGGGCGGGCATGGCACCGAAGGTGCGCTCGATGATGGGCAGGGTGGCCTCCAAATCGAAGTCGCCGACCAGCGTTACTTCCATGGCTCCTTTCTGCAGGAATGGTTCGATGGCGTTTTTCACGTCATCGACGGTGATGGCCTTCACCTCCTCCATGGTAGGCACATTGAAGCGGGGGTCGTCGCCATACAGAGCCTTGGCCGACTGCACGGTGTAGGCGCCGTCGGGCGTGCTGGTCAGGCGGCGGTAGAAGCCGGGCAGCTTACTGTGCATCAGCGCCAGAGCCTCGGGCTTGTAACCGGGGTGCAGTATGTTGGCGACGATGAGTTTGCACTGCATTTCCAGATCTTTTTGCGTGGTGCCGCCCGACACAGAAATTCGGCGATCACTGATACCGAAGTTCAGGTCTACGTTGTGCCCCATCATGATTCGCTTGAGTTCATCGAGGTCGTGAGCCTCAAGTGCGCTCATACCGATGAGGTTGTTGGCCACCATGCCCAGACCGGGTTTCTGGGGCAGGTACATGCTGCCGCCGTCAATCGCGGCGCTCACGGTCAGGCTGCCCTTGCGGAAGTCCACCGGTTTGAGGTTCACGCGGATTCCGTTGGAGAGGGTCAGGGTGGTTACGCCCAAATCCTCAATGTATTCTTTCTTCACGATTTGCCCCGGCTCGCCGATGTTGTCGTAGGCGAAGGGGCGGGCGGCCTGCAAATCAGGTTTCTGCACGGGGGTGGCGGCGGATTCCTCGAAGGTGCCGCGCAGGCTCTCGGCCTGAGTACCCTCGGGGATGGCTCCCGACATGGTGAGCTTCACGCGCTTGTAGTCGAAGGCGGCTTTCAGCGCCTCGCGGCAGCAGTCGGGGTTGGCGGAAATGTACTCCAGCGCAGCTTTGAGCACGCGCATGTCTTCCACCGGCGTGGTGGGCACGGTATCTGACTTCAGCGCAGCAACCAGGCGGTCGGCCATGCCGGGGGCGGTGACAGTCTCCCACGACTGGGTAGCGTGGGTGATAGCTGAGGCGAAGGCGGAGAGTGTCTCCTGGTACTCGTGGGGCTCGAAGCCGAATTCTATGGCCTGGCGCAGCTCTTTCTCAACAGTGGCCAGGGCCTCTTTCCACTTGTCGGGGTGGGCGGTCAGCGTGAACCCGAAGGTGTCCACCATCTTGAAGAGGTCGCTTTCGGAGACTTCGGCGTTCAGGAAGGGGGAATCCGCCCGCTGGGCTATGCGGCTGAGTCGGTTATTGAGCATCTGGCAGGCGAGTTCCATGGGGAAATCCTTCACGCGCTGCTCGAAGGTGTCGGCCTCGTACTGCCAGGGGTTGACCACGCTGGCCATGATGCTGATGTTGGCCTGTTCTTCGTTGGGGATGAGTTTGTCGCTCGGGCCGTCATTGGTGAGCTTGCCGTTGTCGGGGCGGGCAGGCTCGGGGGTGGTGGTCATGCTCTCGAAGTGCTTGCGCACCCAAGCCTCTGCCGTGCCCGGCTCGAAATCACCCGTTACCACCACGGTCATGCGTTCGGGCACGTAGTTTTCGCGGTAGTACTTGCGGAACAGTTCGTAGGGGGCGTTGCGGATGACCTCCTCGCGCCCGATGGGCATGAACCTCGCCACGCGTGTGCCCTCTGCCAGTTGGTCAAGCATGGCCAGGGTGGTGCGGTAGCCTCGGGAGTCGCGGCTCTTGAGCTCGCTGACAATGATGCCGCGTTCGTGGTCAATGGCGTCATCCTCCAGCGTGGCGCCGTCGGCAAAGTCGCGCATGATGGTGAAGGCAAAGTTAACCGTTTCGTCTTTCAGGTTGGGCAGGTCGAGCATGTAGACCGTCTGCTCCAGCGCGGTGTAGGCGTTCGCGTCACCCCCGAAGCCCAGCCCCAGCTTCTGCATGGCCGGTATAAGTTCGCCGCGCTTGAAATGGCGGCTGCCGTTGAACACCATGTGCTCCAGGAAGTGGGAAATGCCGCTCGTCTCATCCTGTTCATCCAGCGAACCGGTAGCTACGTACAGACGCACGCTCGCGCGACCTGCCGGCTCTTTGGTCGGGCGGATAAGATAGCGCAGCCCGTTCGCCAGTTTGCCGCTCACAATCTGAGGGTCAATCACCAGCTCAGGCTGTGCCGCTGTCGGCTCAGCTGCCACGGTTTGTTGCTCCGGCTGCACGGCCTCAGCCGGTGCGGCGGTCTGTGCATACATCGGCGTAACCGTGAAGGCCAGCCCCAGTAAGACGGAGGTGGTACTCGTTTTCATACGTTTGCTACCTTTACTCTAGCACATTCGCCCCCGCTTGTCGAACTTTCTTTTCTGTTTTTAACGATTATGTCATAAATCCTAGATGTATTGAAGGGTAATAGCTGACGCACAAGCTTATGTCGGTGGTAATGTAATGACCGGGGAGGTGACGAACTCGATGTCTGCTGGCCGATGTTTACTTCAGCAATCTGTTGAGTGAACTGGAGCGCAGATATTACCTGCTCTATGACAACAGCCTGGCTGGAGAAGGGGGACTGAGTATAGAAATTTCCGGTCTGTCTGTGCCGAACCGACCACGGCTACTCTTTCTCTGCTGGCTCTGGTAACCCTTGTCGCCCGCCGCCGCAGGAAGTAACGGAGTGCCTGTAAAATATTTAAACCGCTGTCTGGCTTTTTTCTTGTGCAGACAGCGTTTTTGAGTTATCATGCCGCTAACATGTCAGACCCTCTCATCAAAGTCTCGGAGCTGGTGCGGCACTTCGGCGCCGTGAAGGCTGTGGACAACATATCTTTCGAGTTGAAGGCCGGGCAGTCGGTCGGGCTTATCGGAGCCAATGGTGCCGGCAAGACCACGACCATGCGCTTGCTTACCACGCTCGACCTGCCCGATAGCGGCGAAATCATTATCAACGGGCTTGATGCCACCGCCTGGCCGGAAAAAGTGCGAGGGCGCATAGGGTGGATGCCTGACAGTTTCACGCCTATGGGGCACATGACAGTGTTCGAATATATCGACTTCTTTGCTCGTGCCTATGGTCTGACGGGCGAGAAACGCGTGATTGAGGTAGAGCGGGTATTGAAGTTCTGCGGTGTGGCTGAATTGCGTGACCGTTTCATTGATAAGCTCTCCAAGGGGCAGAGCCAGCGCGTGTCGCTTGCTCGCATGCTCATCGGCAACCCGGATTTGCTGGTGATGGACGAACCGGCTGCCGGGCTTGATCCTCAGGCCCGCCTGGAGTTCAAGCAGCTCGTGCGCGAGTTGCAGAAACAGGGCAAAACTCTGCTGATAAGCTCCCACATTCTCTCCGAACTGGCTGAGATGTGCGATGTGATGTTCCTGATGGATCGCGGGCATATCATTCGCAGCGGTACGCTGGCTCAGCTGACCGGTAGTGAGCAGAAGGGTACCCCCTACAGCATAAGGTCGACGGGAGAGCCCACCGAGCTGGTGGCCTGGCTGGCCGGTAGTCGTGACTGGATGGGGGCTACCTGTCAGTCTGACGGCACGGTTCACGCTACCTGCCTGGCTGTGGGAGATAAAGCCACCGCTGCCGCTCTGCGCGACCTGTGTGAGGGTAACGACGTGCTCGAAGTTTCCCGCCGTATGGCCAGCCTTGAGCAGACATTTGTCAACATCTTGCAGGAGAATAACCATGAATAAATACTTTTCCGATTATCTGCCCCCGGCGCTGGTGCGTGATCTGCGCAGCAGTCTGCGCACACGCGGTTACCTGGCCATGCTGACCGTATTCCTGCTGGTGGCCGTGTGGCTGCAATATGATTCCACACTTGCCTGGCCGGTGCTGGGTGAGCATGTGTACCCGCTGAGCCTGATTCCGCTGCTGGTGTTGTGGTTTATCATTCCCAGCCGTGCCGGTAACTCTGTGTCTGAAGATGCGAAAGCCAAGGGCAGCAACTTCATGATGCTTACCCCGCTTACATCGCGTGAAATTGTGTGGGGAATCTGGGTGTCGGCCGTTTTTCAGCTACTGGTTGTAGCAGGCGTGGGGGCTCTGATTGTGTGGTGGCGAGCCTGCTCTCTGCCGGAGCCGTCCGCCCGTTGTCTATGGGTTTGCTATGGCGTATTTGTCGGCGGCGGTGTGGTGATGTGCTCGGTGTTTCTGTTCATGTCGCAGCTGAGCCGGTTCATGCGCGTGTTGCTGGGGGTATCTGTGGTGCTAGTGTGCTGGCAGGTGGTCATGAGCTCAGTAGAGCTGGCGGTGTATGAGCGTGGGCTCGACCCCATGGCCAGGTTCATGAGCTGGTTTGGGGGAGAATCTCTCTATGTGATATTGGCGGATACGGTGCTGGTCATTGTGCTGTTGCTGGAGTTTGCGCGCCGCAGCTATGCCGCTCCTGCTGAGAACTGCTCGCGCAGCGTGCGAGTATTGGCGCTGCTGGTGCTGGCCTCTGTTCCACTGCTCTATCATTTTTCAGAGTCATTGGGTGAGGGGCAACTGTGGTTTGCTGCCTGCTATTCGATTTTTGCCTGCATGAGCGATGCGCTGCTGCCGACCTATTCACTGGTGGCGCATGATAAGCGTGCCTGGCCGCTGGTGCCTGCCTATATTCAGGTGCCCGGTCTGGGACCGGCTGCTCTTTTCCTGCTGCCTGTGCTGGGGCTGCTGGCCTGGCTGTTCTGCCGGTACATACCCGCCGCAGACAAGTCGCTGCCGGTTGCTTATCAGGTATTGCTCTGGGTGCAAGTCGCATATTCGCTCCTTATCACTCTGCTGGTCACGGATTTGGTGTGCAAGCGCGACAGTGTTAACCGTCCGGTGGTGTATGCACTGTGCGCGGCTCCGCTGTCGCTGCTGTCGGTGACGGTTCATTTCATGGTGCCGGCTTCTCTGCGCATGTATGTTTCGGCGGCGTTGCCGTTCAGCTACCCCATGCTGCTGGATGACTACTCCCTGTACCTTTATACCCGGGCGATGCCCGACAAAGAGATGTTTGAGGTCGAGCCGAACTGGCAGGTGGGGATATCGGCCGCAGCTCTGGTGCTCACCCTGCTGCTGCTCGTGCTGCGCGGGCGCCGCAGGTGACCCCTGACGAGAGGTGCTGCTTATTCATATTCCGATTTCTCGATTGCAACAGCCCCGCAGTAGCCCGCTGCGGGGCTGAATAATTTCACGGTGGGAGCTCCGGTGAACAGCGGTTCAATTCGTCCGTGACGATAGATAAAGGGGAACTCTCGCGCCTGCCACACGGTTGCTCCTGCGTGCTTGACCAGAGCCTCTGCCGCGCACCAGCAGGCAAAAAACTCCCCGACATCAGCTCCACGGGTTAACCATGCTCTCAGTTGCGGTTCGCACATGATTCGCCCGGCCAGTTGTTCTGTAGCGGCCCGGGGGCGTAGCTGCTGAATGTCTACCCCAACGGGGGCGTGGTGAAAGGCCAGGCAGAGCAGGTCGCCGGAGTGGGACTGATTGAAGTACAACTCCTGGCCGGGCAGCGATGGTTTGCCGTGTTCGTTGGTTACCAGTCCGATACTGTGTGCGGGGCGGTTGAGCCTGCGGGCGAGTTCCTGCTTCAGCAGGCAGCGTGCTACCAGTGAGCTGCGGGGGCGGTTTGCGTAAAGCTGCTGTTCTGCCGGGGTGAGCAGGCTGAGGTCTACGACCTCGGCCGGGATTTTGCTCAGGCGGTAGCAGAGGTGGTCCATAGGTGTTATACTCGGCTGAAAGTCAGGCTGTTGTCTGCTGTATCATATACGGCAAATGACGGGGGCTGACGCACACCGTCAATTTCACCGGGATTCGCGATGATACCGTGTTCGCGCTTCTGCAATTCAGCCCGGTGGGTGTGGCCGTAGAATACGGCGTCATACAGTCCGCTGCGGGCTGCTTGTTCTGCAATCTGCGGATAGTGAGTCAGAAATATACGGCGCCCCTCCAGGGTGATGTCTGCGGTGTCTCCATGGTGAGAGCAGTGGTGGAACTGCTCAGCCAGTTGCAGGTGCCCGGCGCGGTTCCATTCGTTGTTGCCGAACACCAGGTCGATTCCGTACTCCCACTCCTCGCGCAGGGTACGCAGGGTGCTCAGCGAGACCAAATCGCCAGTCAGCAGCAGGTGGCGGCAACCCTGCCGCTCGGCCAGCGCGAGCGCTGTGAGCAGGTGGGAGATGTTGTCGTGAACGTCTGATAATACGGCGATGAGCATGGTCAGAGAGCGTTGAATATGGGTGAGAACGGCAGGGGCGATGCCGGAGTAATTTCGATGGGCGTGGACTTGAACCCACTCGTTGTCATGTACCAGATGTGCTTGCCCGGCGTGAGCTCACGGAAGATGACCGCTTGTCCATTCTCGTCGATATAGCCGCTGTACTGCAGTCCTACGCGCCCCAGGGGGCCGAAGTTCTGCCTGATTTCCGCGCAGTAATCGGCGTCGGCATTGGCCGTGAACCAGTCTCTGAACTCACTTTCGGCCTGTCGGGTGGCCGGAGTGTCGCTCAGCCAGGCGCCCGGTTTGCGGAGCGGCAAGTTGTGGCGGCGGGCCAGTCGAGTGAACTCGGTTGCGTGGCGACGCATGGTGGGGCAATGGCGTACCCCGGTCATGTGGGGGTGCGGGTGGCAGTCGAGTATGCTCAGCAGTGTGTAGTACACATAGGCCTGGGCCAGTGCCGGGCATTCACTGTGCCTGAAATTGAGCACCCGGGTGAGCAGGGCTGCCATGTTAGTCTGTTGGAAGAAGCTCTGTCGCGTAAGCCCGAGGTGTTTCATGAGTTTGCCGGCATCTATCACGCTTATCTGCACGCTGTCAACACCCTCGATACAAAGCTCGCGGTTGTTCATGTTTTGCTCGGGGTCCAGGTCTGAGCGGGTTATGTATATGCGGTTATCGCTGTAATCGGGGCGGGGCGCTTGTTCCGAATAGGCTATCTGACCATCGGCGGTGGTGGTTCGATAGAGCCTGCTGTAGAGAGAGGGCGCGGTGAAGAGATCTTCAACCAGGTGTAGCTGCTCTGCGGTGGCCGGATAGGCTGCGGTGAAGGTCGGCCCGCCTTTCAGCAGGGTTTGAGCCATGGCTTGTTCTTCTGCTGCATTCCGCTCTGTATAACCGGCTCGTTTCAGTTGGGCTTTGATGTCGTTTTCCGGTGGCAGTAAATCGACAAGGGTCTGCAGCGTGGCTGCCGGGGTATAGGCTGCCGCGTTGCTGCACCGCTGCACTGCCGCCAGGTGGGCAGCATAACTCCGGCAGTGCTTGAGCTCATTCAGGAACAGGCGGTAACTGCGTATGGCGTCTGCCGTGGCCTGTGTTTCGCGCAGGCGTGTACGCACAGGAGCGATGATATCCTGGCTGAGTTCAAAACTGGCCGGGGCCGTGTGGAACTCAGATATTCTGGGTCTGAGTTCCGCAATGTGGTTTGTACAGGCTACCAGGTCATGTTCCGGTGAGCCGGTGAAAGCAGGGCAAGGTGGCAGAGGGCGCCGGAGCTTGCTGATAAACTCGAGTTTCTGTTGTTGCAGAATCGAGGTTTCGCGCGAGCAGATGGTCTGCCAGCGTTTTTGCAGAGCAGCTCTTTCTTCCGGGGGGAGTGAGCTGAGTTCCCGCTCGATAGCGGCCCGCTCGCTGATGGGCATGGCTGATACCCGACCGTTACCGTTTTCTATACGTAGCAGGCGACTGTGCAGGCGTTCTTTTCGTGTTTTCAGGTTTGTAAGCCAGCGGTTGGCGCCTTCGATACTTTGAGTTGTACCCGGTGCCACAAATCGGTAAAATGGGGCGGTCAGAATTTCTACAGCCTGTTCCACTCGCTCGGGGCGTTGCTGTTCCATTGCTGTGAGCAGAACCTGTTCCCACTGGGTAGCTTTTCTGTGGGCTAGTAGTCCGAGACCGACCGGTAGCAACAGAACCGCTGTAATCAGTGCTGTTTTCGGAGCTGCGCGGTGCATGCGTGCCCTCCGGCGCTTGCTCTGCTCCACTTGCAGGGCTTTTTTGTAATCTCGGAGTTCTGCGGGGCTCCCCTCATTGATTTTGCTCAGCGTTCGAGATATTTCCTGAACTTCGGCAGAGAGACTGCGGAACTCGGGGTCTGTCAGTTTGCCGAAACTGCTTACCGGCACAGATGTGGTGATACGAGATATTGCGGCAAGCTGTTCCTTTCTGAGTCTTTGGCGTCGCTCTGCTGCTGTTTCTGTAACAAGCAGTTTGGTGTTATTTTGCAGGCGTTGCAGTTCCTCCTGCATGAAATCGTCATCCGGCTGTTCTCTGAGGTATTGCAGCAGATAGCGCTCGGTAGCTGTTTTGTCGCCGCTGAGCACCAGGCGGCGCAACTTGCGCCGTGCTGATTGTTGATTAGTTCGCGCCATTGGTATCTGACGGTTGCTGTGTGGGAGCCGGTGCGGATAGAATGGCTCGCAGCGGCTCAACAAATGGCGCAAAGGGGGCTTGCAGCAGCCACTCAGCCATACCCGGGTGTGCCGTGAGCAGTTTCTGCCAGTCGGCCAGTTCTGTGGTATCTTCTACCGGTAGCCAGGTCTCAGCAGATTTGTTGAATGTAGCCTCGTGCATGTACAGTCGGCACAGGTCATTGGCGTTCAGACCAAGTGTGCCGGCGCATTCTGCCAGTCGTTGCAGGTTATAGGCATGGCCGGAGCTGAGCTGTGGTGCAGAGCGCAGCCTGCGTACACACTCCACGAGGTCGTCGCGGCTGCTGTTCTCACCGGTGGCCGGCAGAGTTCGCAGGCGGGCTTCGAACTTGCTGAGGTGGCGCGAAGTGCTTTCGTGTGAATAGGTGCTGGCTGCCAGGCGAGAGAGCAGCAGGGCATCCTCTTCGGTATTAATATGCGTGATGATGTCGCCCGTGAGTTCGCCCGCGTCTTCCATTATCACCCCGGAAATCAGGGAGATGCCGCCCCACAGCAGCGCCGCTCCACCCAGGTAGCAGGTTCTGCGCAGCCATTTGTTCGGCGCGGGCAGTACATTGTATATTTCTGCATCCGGCGTCTCGGTATATTTGCACGGCAGCACGACCGACTTTTCTCGCGCTTGTATCGGGGTGCGGTCTGCCCGGTGTGGAGTTGGTATTCCGGCGGGAACAGATGTTACCACGCCGCTATCGCTGCCATAGTTGAGTTCCAGGTCGGGGGTGATGGCCAGTAGCGGGGTGGTTTCGTCGGGTAGTACCGATAGGGGGCAATCGACGCGGAATATAATTCTGTGGCACTTCAACTGCCGGGCTCCGGAACCTGCCAGTGTGGTGAATGTTTTGCCCCAGCCTCGGGTGGAGGAGAGCCAGTCACTTTCGTGGATAAGCAAGAGTGTATCTACCGCACTGAACTCTGTCGGTATAGTTACTACGCAGTTGCGGTCATACGGCGGTGTGAAGAAGCAGCGTGCGTTGTTTTTGTGACCGGTAAGGCGTTTCCACGTGGGCTGCATGGCGGCCTCGGGCAAAGCCGCTGCGGTCAGGCGCGGTTCATCGTCTATGTAGGGGAATCTCTGCTGCGCAGCGGTTGTGCACCATAGTCCTATATTACTCAGTGCCAGAATGACCCCTGCCGGCGTGGGGCGCGAGGCGTTACGCCGCAGAGCCTGTACCTCATCGTGGGTGAGAGCCAGATGGTGTGCTGTGTAACCTTGTGCGCTATCGGTGAACAGACTGCTGAGTACGTGAAAAACCGTGCTGCCACACTCTACCTGTACATAGCTGAACTGCTGACCGCCGGGTACAGTGGCGCCCGGGTACAAATCGGGGCTCAATTCGGCAAGCGCATTCTCCAGCAGGCGGGGAATGGTGCGGCTGCGGGCTGCTACAGTCCCGGTGCCTGCCGGGGGTAATTGTTGCGGGGACGCATGAAAGATGAGCTGGTATGACATGGCGGTCAGTTGGTGGCGTGGGGCAGCAGGCCGGGAGCCTGAGTACTGAGAATCCAGATGATGGGGTCTGTTACATGTGCCGGTTTCAGGTCGGCGTTTTTCGGCCCCAGCAGGGTGTTTCCGGTCTGCTCATCGGTAAAGTATATCGGGGGCTGACCGAAGGACGTGGCGGCGAAATAACGAACCGTGCCGGAGATAGCCTCGGCATTCGCGCAGATTTGCGGCGCGATGCGGAAAAGCTGTTCGCGCAACCGCGCGGAGTTAGCCTCTACGTTTTTCTCGCAAACCCGCCCGTTATGTACAACGGGCAGCAGCGGTTCCGGTCCCAGCAGGTGCTGCCAGCAGTCGCTCTTGCCGATGATGATAGCCAGAGGGGTGTTTACTTTGCGACCGGGGGGCAGATTCAGTGCCGTGCGCAGTCTCATCTCCGTCTCGGCCAGCAGGGTGCTCTGGCGCCCCGGCGGGTAGAGACATTGCTCAATCTGGGGGTCTTTTACCCCTTGTAGCAGAGCGCGAAATCCGGGATTGGTGGTGGGATCAAACAGGAACAGTAACCCATCGGCCTCTTTCAGGTAGTCGGCACAGGGACTGTTCCCACTGCCGACCGCCGGTTCAAAACTCTCGCCGGCATTGTCGTAGAACACGATGGAGTGCACATCGCGCCCTTTATTGAGGGTATAGGTGAAGGGGCGCGGCATGCGCTGCATGGAGCCGTTGCGGTACACCTGCCGGTAGAGATGGCTGCTCAGCAGGGTTTTGCCGATATAGGCATCCCTCGGAGATGTCGCGGTGAACAGGCGTCGGCGCATGTCGTTGAGTGGTTCATTCTCCGCCGGATCCGCATCGCGGAACGGCAAGGCAAACTCCAGCGGCAGCAGGCGCTCCAGTTCCTGAACAAGAGTGGAAAGATAATACGATTTGCCGGAGCCGGGTACCCCTATGAGCGGGAATATATGTTGTGACATCTGTCGGAAGAATGGCGGCAGTTTGAGGTGGCAACCCGGGCAGGCCTGCTCGGTGCAGCGTGTGTTCATGTCATCCATGGCAAACCCATCGCTGTCGAATGCCGTCGGCAGGAAACGCTGCATGGCCTCCGCCCCCAGTTTGCTGTCTCCTCGTAATTCGGGGTGGGTGGCGATGCTGAGTATTTCTTCCGCTGCGAAGGTTGCACTGCAAGAGGGGCACAGATAGCGTTTCTGTTGCTGCTCAGACTCCTCGCAACTCAACCCGTTATTCACTGCGAAATCCGCTACTTTCAGTATATCCTGCAGCAGAAATACATAGTTGCCCAGGCCATCGAACGTGGCCATTTTGTTGTAACAGTCATCCGGGTGAAGTCGCAGTAATTCTTCGAGGGTCATGCCCTCAGACCAGCTCCCGGTATTCTGCGAATATACATACCATACTCGCGGTTTGAAGTCCGCAAATACAGGCTTATGTTCATCTTCTCCATACCAGAGAACAAAACACCCTCCCGCCAGTACCATCAGGTAGTGTGTCTCTGCCTTTATGTTGTGTCCCTCCGTCAGCTCGCAGCCATTGAGCGAGTAGCCCCCGGCTCCCTCTCTCGGGAAAAAATGGCAATGCTCACCCCGCCGGGCAAACAATCCGGCCGACGGCTCCTGCATAGCAACGCGGAAGGTGCAAGCCGCTCCGTTGCCAATCGTCATGAATGACTGGTCGGATACGCGTAGTTTGCTCGTTAGACAGTCATATATGTAGAGGCGTTTTTTCATCTTATTTCCGTCGTTGCTTATTGTCCTTTTATATCATACGGCGGGCGTTTCGTCAAGTGATTACCGCTGTGCAACAAGTCAATTCCCGATTCATGGCATCCCGTGGCGTGGCAACCTCGCTTTTTTGAAATTTTTGGGCTTTTATTGACTTGTTGCAGCTTGACATGCCGGAACAGAGTGGTAGAATACAGCAAATACCCGGATTTTTTTTACATTTTACATATATGGAACAGACACCCGAAGAAACCTGGAAAAGCCTGCAAGCCACTATCAACGATATTCGCAGGGAGACCTCTCGTGTAATCGTGGGGCAGCAGACGGTTGTGGAGCAAATGCTTGCTGCGCTGTTGTGCCGTGGTCACTGCCTGCTGGTGGGGGTTCCCGGTCTGGCCAAGACTTTGCTTGTGTCTACGCTCGGGCAGGTTCTGGGGCTGAATTTCCGGCGTATTCAGTTCACGCCTGATCTCATGCCTTCAGATATCGTGGGAAGTGAGATTCTGCAGGGCAGTGCAGAGGGGGCACGCCGTTTTGAGTTTGTGCCGGGGCCGGTGTTTACCAACCTGCTGCTGGCAGACGAAATCAACCGCACTCCGCCCAAGACTCAGGCAGCGCTGCTGGAGGCTATGCAGGAAAAACAGGTAACCGTGGCCGGTACCACCCGCGACCTCAGCGAGCCGTTCATTGTTTACGCTACTCAGAACCCTGTTGAGCACGAGGGCACCTATCCGCTGCCCGAGGCTCAGCTCGACCGCTTTTTCTTTCAGATTAATATCGATTATCCTGACGCCGCAGATGAAGAGCAGATTCTGCGCCGCACGGCCGGTCTGAGCATGCCCACCCCGCAGGTTTTGCTCTCGGCAGACAAGGTGTTGGCTATGCAGCATGCGGTAACTTCCGTGCCTGTGCCAGATGATATTTACTCGCTCATCGTGCGTCTGGTGCAGAGCACTCGCCCGGAAAATCCGCAGGCTCCGGATATGGTGCGCCGCTATGTTGCCTGCGGTGCCGGTCCGCGAGCCGGGCAGTGTCTGGTGGCAGCCGCCCGTGCTATGGCGATGCTGCGTGGCAAGGTGAGTGTGAGTGAGCAGGAGGTAAAGTCCGTGCTGCACCCCGTGCTGCGTCACCGTCTCATTCCCAACTACACTGCCACAGGTGAGGGGGTGAGTATGGAGAAAGTTATCGACAGTCTGATGTAACCACTCTGAGCAATCCATGCCCTCGGCACCCACCATTCTGCGACCGGAAGACATGTCCCGCCTGGCGAATTATCGCTTTGCGGTGCGCATGATGGCCGAGGGGTGGCTGAGTGGGCGCCACCGGGCCAGGGGGCGCGGCAGCAGCAGCAACTTTCTGGAGTACCGGGCGTATGCACCGGGGGACGACCCTCGCTTGATAGACTGGCGCGTGTTTGCCCGCACGGATCGTTTGCAGTTGCGCACCTTTGAGCACGAGACTCACCTGGAGTGCCACCTGTTTGTGGATAGTTCTGCCTCTATGGACTACCGGGAGCAGGGGCCGCTCAGCAAACTGGCCTACGCGTGTCACTTTGCTGCCTGTGTGGCCTGGCTGGTCGTGCGTGGTCACGATTGCGTGTCGTTGCAGCTTTTCGATGAGCGAGTGCGCGACTATGTGCAGCCCGGCTCCACAGCGGCACATCTCAACCGCTGCCTGAACCTGCTCGAACACAACACCGCCGGCGGTCGCACAGACTTGCCGCTTGCCCTTGAACGGGCCGGGGGACTGGTGCGGCGACCGGCCACGCTGGTGATTGTGAGTGATTTCCTGTGCGACCCGGCTGCTTTGCAGTCAGCGCTCAATCCCTATCTGCACCGTGGCTGTAAGGTGGTGCTGGTGCAGGTGCTGGACCGGGGGGAATTGAGCCTGAGCGGGCAGGGGCTTGCGCGATTTGTTGATATGGAAAGCGGTGAGCGCGTGACCTGCAATCCCGACGAACTGCGCCGTTTGTATACTGAGCGCATGCGGGCCGTGCAGCAGCACCTGCACACCATGGCTGCGGCTCGTGGCATGCTGTACCTTTCCACTACGACCGACCGCTCGTTTTATCCACTTTTTGACGCCCTGGCAAAATGACTATCAGTTTTGACAATCCGGCCTGGTGGCTGTTGTGTGCGGCACTGGTTCCTCTGCTGGTGCACCTGGTGGCACGTACCCGCCCGACGGAGCGGCGCTTCAGTTCTGTGGTTCTGCTGCGTGAGCTTGTGCGCTTGCAGAGCCACCGTACGCGCCCCAGGGATTGGCTGTTGCTGATACTGCGCTGCTTGCTGAGTTTGAGTGTGGCCGGGGCTTTCCTGCTGCCGTACCTGGGGGGCGGTGCAGATGGCGAGGGGGGACGAGCTCTGCTGCTGGTGCTTGATAACACGGCGTCGATGGGAGCAGCAGATGGTCAGCAGGTGCGCATGAACCGTGCCCTGAGTGTGGCTCAGACTGCTGTGCAGCACCTGGCGACACACGACCGCGTGAATCTTGTTACACTGGCCGGGTACCCTCGTTTTGTGTTCGACCGTCCCGAGAGCGCTCGACCGCTGATTTTGCGAGAGTTGGCTCGCACCGGAAGTCAGTCTGCTGCTGCGGTGGATGTGGCTGCTGCACTTGAGGCTGCGCTTGCCCAGCTGCGTGACCTGCCGGAGGGGGTACAGGGGCAGGTTTTACTTATCTCGGATTTCCAGTCTTCTGCCATGCAGCAGGCTGTGGAGAAGCTGGGCGAAAATGACTCCCTCTGCTGCGTAACGGTGGCACAGACCTCCGCTGTGGAGAACACGGCTCTGACATCCATGACCCTCACTCCCGCCCGCCCATTGCCGGGGCAGAAAGTCACGCTCACGGTTAACCTTCGGCACTGGCAGGGGGCTTCGGCGCGCGAGGGGAAACTACCCCTGAGCGTAACCCTCAGCGCCGGCAACCTCCGCTTGTCCCAGCCCTGCGAGTTGAACTGCGGTGGGCAGAGCCGCGTGCAGTTCGAGCTCACGGCCCCTCAGCAACCGGGAGATTGGCTGCTCACTGCTCAGACCGAGGCCGATGCTTACCCCGGCGACAACACTCGCTATCTGGTAGTGCCCGTGGCAGATAAACTTGATTGTCTGGCCATAACTACAGATCGCGCACAGTTGGGCTTCATGCTCCGAGCGCTTGAGAATACGCCTTTTCTGCGCACGCTTCAACTGCCTTCCATTCCGGGAACGGCTGCTGATTTCGTGGTATGGCACGCGCCTTCGCAGGCGGATGTTCCTGCCATACGCGAGCGCCTGGCCGCCGGCGAGACTGTGCTCATAGTGCCTGATATGGTTAAGGATACAGCACTGTTGCCGCTGCTGACCGGCCGCGAGGGCTCCATCGCCGGTGAAGTACGAACCGATGGCGGTCAGTGGCAGGTGAAAACGGTAGAAGCCGGGGATGCTTCATTCGCACTCTTTACCCCGGAATCTCTTCACGCTCTGGAGCAGGCCGGTGTGTACCGCAGACTCGGTGCTGAACTTGCGACAGTGACAACCGACGCTGCGGTGCTCATGCAATATCCCGCCGGGGAGAATCAATCTCAGGTTGTACCCGCCCTGCTGCGCAAGCCCATTGGGCGAGGTCAGTTACTCATCTGGAACATGCCTGTGACCGCCCGCGACAGCCGACAGGGCTTCTCGCCCCTGTACCTTCCCCTGCTGGCAGAGCAATTGTTGCATGCACGCAGCGCGACGGATGACGCCGAACCTATTGCCGGTCAGGATTTCCTGCAACTGACCATCCCCACCGGTGTGGCCGCCGGGGAGCTGCGTCTGCTTACCGCAGATGGCGAGGATTGCCCGATTGTGGTGCAGGGGGGGATCGTGCGCAGTGAGCAGCCTGCCATGCCCGGTGTGTACCGTTGGCTGGCCGGAGATGCTGAACTGCGCACCGTGGCTGTCAATTTCCCGAGGGCAGAGTCTGACCTGCGTACATTCTCTCCGGGGGGCTCAACTTATGTACTCGATGCGCAGGCTGCGGCTCAGGGAAGTGTTTTTGCCGGTCGGTTGGCGCTATGGCCCTGGTTGCTGGCTACCGCTCTGTTGTTCTTTGTGCTCGAACTGCTCATTTGTCGCAGCCCGCGAGAGCGCACATCCATAGATACTCAGTCATGATTTTTCAACCAGTCATTCCCTTGCCGGTATTAGTACCCATCGCTATAGCGGTGGTGGCAGCGGTGCTGTGGCTGAGTGTGGCAGCCAGCCGCTCGCTTGGTCGTGCTTTGCGAGTGCTGTGCTGCCTGCTCAACCTGCTGGCGACACTGGCCGGGCTCGCTTTGTTGCTCAACCCCGGTTATGTGGAGCAACGCCCCTCGCCGAATGCTCCCATCTGGCTAGTGGCTGCCGACGTGTCGGCCTCGATGGCTGCTCCTGTGGCTGATGACCCGCAGGCTGAACCCCGCAGTGCCGTGGCTGCTCGTGTGGTGCAGCGGCTTGCTGAGTACCCGGGGAGGGATGTTCGCTGGGTGGCTTTGGCAGACTCTGCCACCACCTGCCGCTCTGCCGGGGAGTTGGCTGCTCATCCCGCCACGGGTAAGGGCTCCGCTGTGATGTCGGCTCTGGCCGGTAGTATCGAGACGTTGCACCGCAGTGGGCGAACCGTGGCCGGGGCTGTGCTGGTGACAGATGGTCGCGACACGCGCCCGCGTGCTCTCCGGCAGCTGATGGCTCGTGCCGGTGCTGCTGCCTGCCCGGTTCACACCGTTCCGCTGGGTAGTACCTGGCAAGCTCCCGATATTGCAGTGAGCGCTCCTCACCCTTTTGTGCAGACCTACCCCGGCGTGCAGACTCACATCTCAGCCACAGTACACAGCTCCCGCATGGGGGCTCGGCAGGTGCAGGTGGAGTTGTTGCGTGCAGATGGTACTCTTGAGCAGCAGCAAACCCTTAATCTGTCTGATGGCTCTCCGGCGATGGCCGATTTCCTGATTGATGCTCGCAGCGGTGAATATCTGGTTCGGGTGAACGCTCAACCGGGTGAAAACAGGGCAGATAACAACAGCGCCCGTATTACCGTTCGTGAGGTCAATTCGCGCATTCGTGTTTTCCTGGCAGAGGGCGCTCCGTATTGGGACAGTAAATTCCTCGCTCAGTACCTGCGGGAGCAGCCTGTTTTCGACGTGCGCTCTGTTCACCGCCTGAGTGACAGTCGTTTTTACCACATCAACTCCGGGGATGACGATGCCGCGCCCTCAGAAATCCCCGATATGCCCACAACGGCCGAGGCTCTGCGCAGCTACGATATCGTGGTGTTCGGCAAGGGGATGGAGCACTTGCTCGATGCCGACGCCGCCCGCGCCCTGAGTACCTGGGTACGCGAACATGGCGGTATTCTGGTGTTGGCGCGCGGCCGTTGTCACGCCGGGCAGCTTAGCGAACTTTCTGAGCTCGAACCCTTCGTGTGGGAACCGCAACAACCTGCAACCGTGCACCGCCTGCACCCTTCTGCAGATGGTGTGAGCTGTGGCTTGTTCGGGCGCTTGCTTCCCGGGGCTGAGCACGCAGTGTGGCAGACGTTGCCGGAGCTTGAGGATGTTTGCGCTGTGAAAGAATTGCGCCCGTTGGTGCAGGTGCTGGCCACTGCAGGTGAGCAGAATATCCCCGTGCTGGGGGTGATGAGCTGCGGCCTGGGAGCTGTGGCTTGTATAAATGGCGAGGGTCTGTGGAAGTGGGATTTTTACCCCGAGGCCCGTCAGCATGGCAATATTTACCGTGAATTCTGGCGCCGTTTCCTGCCTTGGGTGCAGACTGCTGCCGAATTCATGCCCGGTTATGACCTGTCGCTGCATGTTGACCGCGCAAATGTGTGCGAGGGCGAGGGCTTTTCTTGTCTGCTGGGCTGGCGAGGCCTCGGGCGTCCTGTCGGTGTTAAGGTGCAGGTTCTCAATCTGACAGATGGTCAGATTGTAGCGGAGCAAGCCGCTGTGCCCGTCCCTTCCTCATCCTTACCCCGTTGGCAATGCGCGTTCGATGCATTGCCCCCCGGGGAGTACCTGCTGCGCGCCGATGTTCAGGATTCACCGGCTCCCGAATGCCGCCTGAGTGTGCGACCTCTGCCGCGCGAAGAGGATAACCTGAACGCCGCTCCCGATTTGCCAGCACGCATTGCTGAGCTGACCGGTGGGCAGGTGCTGCCTGCACAGCTCAGCGACGGGCATCTGGAGCACATCTTCGCCATGCCGCCCGGGGTGAGCGCGACGGAAGCTGTTTATTGCCCGCTGTGGGCTCGGTGGCAGGTACTGACCTTCATGGTCGGTTGCCTGGGTATTATGTGGTTCATTCGCAGAAGAAAGGGGTTACCGTGAGCAGATTTCGTACAGAATTGAGGCGTGCGCGTCTTGCCTGTTTTGTGGCGCAGCTTGCCTGCGGACTGGGGTGGTGGCTGGCTGCCATGGCGATGGTGGCCGTTTGCATCGCGCTGTGCGATTGGGGATTTGTTCTCAGTGATAGCGTGCGAGCGCGCATGGTGGCGCCTGTGTTGTGGTTGGGCGGGGGGCTGTTGCTACCCGTGTTATGGCAGGCGCTGAAAGCGGTTCGGCGGCTACCCGCCGAGCTCGATTCTCTCAATGCCGACCCGCGCTGTACCGTCAGCAGTGCGCTGCATCTGCCGCCACAGCAGCAGGGCACCCTTGCTGACTGGCTGACCCACCAGGCTCTGCAAGAGGCCGCAGACGCCGTGCGACGGGCTCGCAGTCATTCCCCGGCACTGCGCCGCTGGTTGTTTGCTCTGTTGGTACCAGCTCTGGCGGCAGGGGGGCTTATAGGTTGTTATTGTGCATCCCCCGTGGCATTCAGCACATTAGCGGCGCGGCTGTTGCTGCCCCATGAGGATGTACCGCCCTACTCACCATATCGATTCTCCATGACCCCAGCGCAGCCACAGGTGCATTTTGGGGAGGATGTTGCTCTCTGCTGCCGGGTCGAGGGAGCCCCGCCGCCTTCCGAACTTTGCGTGTTGCTGAGGGCTGAGGGTATGCCGGTACAGACACTGCCTGTTTTTGTTGCGCAGGATGGCAGCTATGTGCGTGTGCTGGAGAATGTGACGACCCCCTGCGAGGTGGCATTTGCCACGCCCGATGGTCGCGCTCGCTCTCATTTCGTACCGGTGACAGTAAACTACAGCCCTCGCATTCTTTCCGGGCGTGCCAGGGTCACACCATTGCCTTATACCGGCGAGCCCCCCAGGGAATACGTGCTGGGTGGCAGTGAAATCTGTGTGCCCGACGGCGGAACCGTGACCTTCGAATTGCTGTGTAGCAGTCATATCGTAAGTGGTTACGGGCTTTTTACCCCTGCCGGAGAGTCGGAACCGCAGCGACTGACCGCCAAAGCTCTCGGTAAAAAACTGCAACTGAGCATGCCGCTGCGAACCCCCGGTTCACTCACCCTCCAGGTGCAGGACTCCGCCGGTCGCCAGGCCGATGCCCCCGTGCATATCCGCCTGGCCGTACAACCCGATACTCCACCGACTGTCAGTATAGCTGCCCCGGTAGATGGTGCCTGCCTCGTCGTTGGTCACCCCTTGAACGTAGAGCTGAAAGCCGAAGATGATTATGCCCTCAACCGCCTGACTTTTTATAAGGCTCTGGCTCCCTACCGCCAGCATGGGGTGAACGAGTTGCAGGGAAATAACCGTGTTCAGACTCTTACCCGTAGTTACGATACTGCCGCCATGGGGTTACGCCCCGGCGATGTGCTGGAGCTGCGTGCCGAGGTTGGAGATGCTAACCCATTCCGCTTCAATATCGTATCTACACCCACAACCCTCGTGAATATCATCTCGCAGGAGCAGTACGCCGAAATCCTGCGACTGGAGGTGAGCTATGATGAATTCCTGGCACGCTATGAGCTGTTGACCGAAGAGCTTAACCGGTCGGCAGAAGGTCTGAAAGCCGGGGATGTCACCGCTGCCCGCTCCGCCATGGAGTCGGCCCGCAACCTGGCTCGCACTTTTGCCGCCGATTTCCCTGTCTTTGACATGGACGGCCGCCTTTCTGAACTGGCCGGTCAGATAGCCGCTGCGCTCGACGAAAACCTCTCCGAACTCAGAGCTCTCAGCCCCGATGCCGCCGAATCTGAGCGCCGAACGGCATTTGAGCGCATGCTCAGCCGCCTGGGCGAACTTTCCGGTTCTCTGGCTGAGGAAGGTGAGCAGGCCCGTGAGCTTGCTCTGCTGGCCCGCGCACAGGAGATGCAGTACCGCTTCGCCGGGCTGGTGCAGCAGCAGGCTCAGTTAGTTGACCTTTACCGCAGGTTCATGAATGAGTTCGGCGCAGCCTCTACTTCCGAACCGGGGCGCCTGGAGGGCCTGGGGGCTGAGCAGGCCGCGCTCATGCAGGAATACATCGCCTGGGAGGAGTCTCTCAGCCCGTTGCTGGCGGAACTGGGGCAGCACGAAAGACTACTCGCCATGTATCAGCAGGTTTTTGCCATGCGCCATGTGTGCGAACAGTCCGGTGTGGAGGGACTCATGGATCAGGCTGTGGCTGAGAGCTCTGCTCACCACCCGGCAGAGGCCCATTCATACGCCGCCCAGGCATTGGACGGCATGCAGAAGCTACTGCAGAAGGAATGCTCGAACAGTTCCTGCAATAATGCCGCTCAACAGTGCCGCAACAACATGAGCTCCGCTGCCGGCTCCACCTTGCAGCAATTGCTCGATGCCATGCAGAAACGTCTCAGCCCGGATTCACAAGGCCATAACTTCGGGCGCGGCGGAGGCTACTCTCTAAACCCGCAGATGCGTAGTGGTAAGTTGATGGGGCCGCAGCGCTCGCGTACGTCGCACCGCGCCGGGAGAGCCCCGGGGGCTGCTGCGGCACAGGGGGCAGAGCCCCGCCTGCATACTCCGCGCCCTCGCTCCATCGGTACCCCGGAGCCGGATTCTCCCGCATACCGTGACGGCGGTACCGAGATGGTACCCCCGGTTTATCGGGATGCTGTTCGTTCCTATTTTTCTCATTGATTATGAAACATTTTGTGCTGATATGGTTTTTGTTGGCTGCTCTACCCCTCATGGCCAAAGAGGGGGTGGTGCACTGCGGTAATCTCATTTACGCCGGTACCAAGACCTCGCGCTGCTTCAGCGATGAGTTCCTGAGTACCGTGCAGCAGCGCACAGGAATTAATACCGCCAGGCGTTTTCGCGCGGTGCGTATGGACAACGACGAGCTGTTTCGTTTTCCCTTCGTTGTCATGACCGGTGAGGGGAACTTTTCCCTTACTGCCCGTGAACGCGAAAATATGAAAAAGTACGTCGAAGGCGGTGGCTTTCTGTTAGCTTCGGCCGGGTGTTCGAACCAGGAGTGGGATATCTCATTCCGGCGTGAGATATCGGCGCTTTTCGGTGAGGGAGCGCTGCAACCCATCGAGATGTCGCATCCGGTGTTTTCCACGGTCTTCCCCATCACCTCGCTGCGGGCCGGTGCGCACCCCACGTCCGGGCACCTGGAGGGGGTGACTTACAAGGGCAAACTCGTCATCATCTACTCCGCAGATGGTCTCAACGACAGCGCCAACTCGCGCAACTGCTGCTGCTGTGGCGGCAGCGAACTGAGGAATGCTCTCGAAATCAATGCTAACATTCTCGCCTACGCTCTGCTGCGGTGAAACGGCGAATTGATTTTCCGGTTTGAGGCTCTCCTGTTCTGCTATGGTCTCGGCTTCCTGTTGGGCGAGTTTGTCGCGCAGTTGCTGTCTGGCAAGCCCGGATTGGTGGCCGAGCTCAGCAAGGTGTGCGGTCGCGCTAGGCACAGAAGGTTGGCAGATTTTCTTTGATAACGGCGTTTTCGCCCATTTTTGCTGCATTCCGTCCGGGTTTGCGGCTGAATGGTGGTGTTTTTTCTGACATGTTGGGCAGTATGGCGTGCGGGCGGCTTGTTTGCGGGCTCCGTGGCGCATAAAATGGGAGTGTACATGATCAGTTTCTCTCTTTTTCGGGTTCAGGTAGCCATTCACCCCTCACTGTGGGTGATGTTGGCGCTGCTCGGCGCTTTATTCACCGGGTTCTCCACCGGTGTGGCGGGTGTTGCTCTCTTCGCCATAGCGGCGTTCTTCTGTCTGCTGGCTCATGAGATGGGACATGCGCTGGTAGGTCGGCGACTGGGGGGCGGTCAACCCGAAGTCTTGCTGGCCTGGCTTGGTGGCGATTGTTGCAATGAATCTGCCCGACTGACCCGCTGGCACGGTGTACTCATGACTGCTGCCGGCCCGCTCTGCTCACTCCTGCCGGTACTGCTGGTGGCCATTGGTCTGAGCTGTGCGCTGGGGAGCGTGGCTGAGGGTGTGGAGGTAACTCTTAATTTTGTATTCGGGGTAGCAAGCGAGTCGTTGCTCGACATGTTCCCGCCGATGGTGCTGGTTTTTGCCCTGTATCTGGTTCAGATATGTGTATGGTGGAGCTTGCTGAACCTGCTGCCCGTATTCCCGCTTGATGGTGGCCAAATCATGCATGGGCTGATGAGTTCGGCTCAGAGCATGCACCGCATCAGTCTGGCATTTGCCTGCGCGCTTGCTCTTTTCTTCCTGGTGCTTGGTTCGCTGTGGATGGTGTTCATCATGGCCTCTCTGGCAGTGCTCAACTATCGCTGTATGCAGCACCCCACCGACTAAAAAACATTGACTTTTTCGTAACTTCGTATCATAATCCAAACCCGTATGGCACAACAGAACGCAATCTCACCCACTCGCGCAGAGGATTTCCCCGAGTGGTATCAGCAGGTAGTTAAGGCCGCAGACCTCGCCGAAAACTCAGAGGTGCGCGGCTGCATGGTCATTAAGCCCTGGGGCTATGCTATCTGGGAGCTTATTCAGCAGCAGATGGACGCAGAGTTCAAACGCACCGGCCACACCAATGCTTATTTCCCCATGCTTATCCCAGTCTCATACCTCGAAAAAGAGGCAGAGCATGCCGAGGGCTTCGCTACAGAGTGCGCCGTGGTGACTCACCACCGTCTGGAGGCCGTAAAAGACCCCGAAACCGGTAAAACAAAAATGATTCCCAGCGGCGAACTCACGGATAAATACGTCATTCGCCCGACTTCGGAAACCGTTATCGGTGCTGCTTTCTCCCGCTGGCTGGAGAGCTATCGCGACCTTCCTTTCAAGGTTAACCAGTGGTGTAACGTCATGCGCTGGGAAATGCGCCCCCGCATCTTCCTGCGTACTGCCGAATTCCTGTGGCAGGAAGGTCACACCGCCCACGAAACCCAGGCCGAGGCTGAGGAAGAAACAGCTGTCATGCACAAGGTGTATGAGGATTTCCAGCGCGATGTGCTCGCCGTGCCCTCCATTCCCGGCGAGAAAACCGCTCATGAACGATTCCCCGGTGCCGTGCGCACCTATACCGTCGAGGCTATGGTGCAGGATCGCAAGGCCATTCAGGCCGGTACCTCGCACTTCCTCGGTCAGAACTTCGCCAAAGCCCAGAACATTTCTTTTGCCGGTCGCACCAATGAGCGCCAGTATGCCTGGACCACCTCCTGGGGTGTTTCCACCCGCATGATTGGTACTCTCATCATGGCTCATTCCGACGACGATGGTCTGGTGTGCCCGCCCCGAGTGGCTCCCAAGCAGATTGTCATCATCCCCGTTACCCCCAAGGCTGACTCCCGACAGGCCATCCTCGACCATTGCTATGCTCTGGCTGATAAGCTCAGTGCCATGAGTTTCCACGGTCTGCCCGTGCGCGTGCAGGTCGATGACCGCGACCTTAACGGCGGTACCAAGAAGTGGGAGTGGGTGAAGAAAGGTGTGCCCGTGCGCGTGGAAATCGGCCCCCGAGACCTCGAGAAAGGCTCCGTCTGTATCTCCCGCCGCGACAAGGCCAGCAATGATAAGAGCTTCATTGCCGAGGATGCCTTTGTGAGTGGTGCCGTTGAGTTGCTGGAGGATGTGCAGAACAGCCTGCTGCAACGTCAGCTCGCTTTCCGCGACAGCCATATCCGCCCCTGCGACAGTCTCGACGAGCTCAAGGCAAACTTTGCCGCCGGTACGGATGCTGACTGGTTGCTCTGCCCCTGGGACGGTTCGCCTGAAGAGGAGGAAGAGCTCGGCAAGAGTCTGCGCATTTCCATCCGCTGTATCCCCCATGGTGACATGGGGTCCGGCCCGGAGGCTCCCTGCATCCTTACCGGTCGTCCGACGACCCGTCGCGTGCTCTGGGCCCGTAGCTATTAAGAGTGCAGCAATCGTGCATTTCGACAGGAACCGAGGCTCCGGCTTCGGTTCCTGTCTGTATTTCGGGAGTGGGGATTTGTTTTGCCTTTGCGGTGATTAGTCCTGGTTGAGCATGCGGTGCAGGCGTGTAGCCTCTGTGCTCAGGCGGTTGAATTCATCCGGGCTGAGTTTTCCGCTGTTGATTCGGCCTTTGATGATATCAATGCGGGCCTTGACGCTTTCGCGTGCCGCACGGGAGCAGGCCTGCTCGGCGGCAGATTCGGGGTCGGCTAAATCCTGCGGCGTGTTGTTCACGCGGTCGAGGGCTGCGGCTTGCTCCGGCGGCAGACTGGCGGCGAAGGCGCGCCATGCGGCGGCATCTCCCGGGGTGGGCAGCAGCTCCAGCAGGCGCTGCAAGATGGGACCGCCCGCCAGCAGGGAGATGGGTTCCTGCAACTCCTCTATCCTGTCTACCAGCGCATGCTGCACGGCGGCATCGCCCGCTGCCAGGGAGATGAGGTCACGCATGACGAGGTGCAGGCGTATGGGGCGCACCGGTGCCGGCGGGGTGTAGGTGGCCTGTGCCCGGCTCACGTCGTCCTCTTCCTCCTCCGGGTAATCCGGCTCAGCGGGTTGCGGAACCCTGGGGGCATTTTTGCGGGAGCGGATGATTTCCTCTACCGTGAGCCGCATGTCATCCAGCCCGGTGTTGAGTCGGCTGGCGAGGTCGGTGACGGCCACACCACGGCGGATGGGGTCGGTGATTTCGGCAGCGAGGTCGGCCATGCGGGGGATGAGCGCGGCGCGGGCGTTCGCATCCCCTTGCGCGGCCTGCATCTCGATGCCGGCGCGCACTTCGAGGTAGGGGCGGGCATCGGCTATGGCCTGTTGCAGGGCCTCAGCGCCGCGGGCTTTGATGAGCGAGTCCGGGTCTTCGCCGGGGGGAAGGGAGGCCATGTAGACCTCGAGCCCGGCGGCGGCGAGCTTGCGGAAGGTTTTTTCGCTGGCCTTGATACCGGCGTTGTCTCCGTCATAGCAGAGCACGGCGCGCTTGGCATATTTGCGCAGCATGGCGGCGTGTTCATCGGTGAAGGCGGTACCCAGACCGGCCACGGCATTGCGGATGTCGGCTTTTTCGTGACAGGCGATGACATCCAGCTGCCCCTCGCAGACAACAACGGTCATGCCGGCTTTCGCAATGGGGCCGGTGGCTTTGAACAGACCGAAGAGCAGCTCGCCCTTGCGGAAAGCCACGGTTTCTGCCGTGTTCACATACTTGCGCGGGTCTTGCCCCTCGGCCATGATACGACCGGAGAACCCCACGACCTCGCCGCGCACGTTGTGAATGGGGAACATCAGGCGGTCGCGGAACACGGGGTAGTTGCCGCGACTGCCGTTGCCAAGCAGATTGGCCTCCAGCAGCAGGCGCGTATCCATGTTCGCGGCGGCGGCCTGTTGTTGCAGCGCTCGGAAATCAGGGGGCGCCCAGCCGAGCTGCCAGGCCTTGGCCACATCGATATTGAACTCGCGCTGCTTGAGGTAGGCGCGCACGTGGTCGGCCTCTCGGCTGCGGCAGAGCTGGCGGTGGTAGTAGTCGGCGGCCAGGGTGTTGGCCTCCACCACGCGGCTGCGCAGCCAGCGGCGGCGAGCAGCCTCGGGGTTTTCTTCTTCCTCGATAACGGGTATACCGTTCATGTCAGCCACACGGCGCAGGGCGGTGGGGTAGTCGAGGTTCTCGAACATCATGATGAACTTCACCGCATCTCCCCCCACGCCGCAACCGAAACACTTGAAGGTCTGGCGCGCCGGGTTGACGCTGAAGGAGGGCGTCTTTTCATTGTGGAAGGGACAGCATGCCTTCCACGCATTGCCCGCGCGCCGCAGCTGCACATAGCGCCCCACAATCTCCACCACATCGGCAGAGTCCTTAATGCGCGCAACGCATTCCTCCGTAATTCGCGGCATGGACTGGGTGAAGTCAGCGTGTCAGGGTGAGCAGGTGCTCCTCGAACCCGGGGTAAGAGGTGTTGATATTGGCGCAGTTGAGCAGGGTGGTTTCGCCGTCGGCATTCAGCCCGGCCATCAGGAACCCCATGGCAATGCGGTGGTCGTGGTAGCTGTCCATCACAGCACCGTGCAGCGGCGCACCGCCGGTGATAACCATGCCATCCTCGAACTCCTGCACCGTGGCACCCATGGCACGCAGATTGCCCACCGTGGTGGCGATTCGGTCGCTTTCCTTCACACGCAGCTCGGCTGCGTTGCGGATGTCGGTATCGCCCTCGGCAAAGGCGGCGGCCACGGCCAGCACGGGGATTTCGTCGATGAGGTTGGGGATTTCGTGCTTCTCGACAACGGTGCCGCGCAGGTGGGCAGCGGTACGCACGGTGATATCGCCGTAGGGCTCGCCCTCATGCTGTACGTTGGTGATGGTGATATCGGCCCCCATGCGGCGCAGCACGGTGATGATGGCGTCTCGCGTGGGGTTCAGACCCACATGGCGCAGGCATACCTCGCTGTCGGGTACCACGGTCGCAGCCACCAGCCAGAACGCTGCGGAGGAAATATCGCCCGGCACCACAATATCCTTTGCCTCCGGCACGGCGGGGCCATCTACCTCGATATCCAGACCGTCAGCCGACACGCGGCAGGGTATGCCGAAGTGGGCGAACAGGCGCTCGGTGTGGTCGCGGGTGATGGCGGGCTGGTGCACGGCGGTCGTTCCCTCGGTCAGCATGCCGGCCAGCAGCACGGCACTCTTGACCTGCGCGCTGGCCATGGGCAGCGTGTAGTGTATGGGGGTGAGTCTGCCGCCCTCGATAGCCAGCGGGGCGCAGCCGGGTTTCTCGCCACAGGCGGTCAGGCGTGCCCCCATCTGCCCGAGCGGGTCGATGATGCGCTTCATGGGGCGCTTGCTCAGCGAGGGGTCGCCATACATGCGGCTGGCAAAGGGGAGCGCGGCCAGCACGCCGGCCATCAGGCGCATGCCCGTGCCGGAGTTCCCGCAGTCGATGTCGCGGGCAGGGGCCACGGGCTGCATGGCGGTGCCCATCAAGATGAAGTTCTGCGGGCTGTCGGTCGGGGTGACAGTGGCGCCGAGCTGCTGCATGGCGCGCAGGGTGTTCAGGCAGTCCTCACTGCACAGGTAATTGCTCACCTGCATGCTGCCACGGGCAAGCGCGCCCAAGATGGCCACACGGTGCGATATACTCTTGTCGCCCGGCACGGTAATGGTGCCGCGCAGGCCGTTGATGGCGCGGCTCACGCTGATGGTATCACTTGACATCGGTCTGTATGCGTTTCTTGATAAATCCTTCTCTCACAGCACCCTTGAACCAGGCATTCACCGCCTGCTCACGGCGCGTGCTCTCGATGGCGCTGCGTATGCTCTCGCGCACCTCATCGGCACGGCGTTTGCCCGCAGGCGTTATCTCGCCGGCCAGCAGGATGTGCCAGCCCCACTTGCTCTGCACGGCACAGGGTACACCGGCGGGGATAGCCCCCTCTCCAAAGAGTGGCAGCTCGCGCAGCGGGCGCTCTGCGACATCCTCCATCACCCCCAGGTCACCCCCCAGCGGGGCACTGTGCAAATCCTGGCTGAGCTCGCGCGCCAGCGTGGCAAAGTCCTCGCCATTCTGCACGCGGGTCAGGATGTCCCGTGCCTGTTGTTCGATGGCGGCGGCATCCTGGTGCAGGGTTTCGAGGAAAATGTGGCTCACCTGCCTGCGGGCGGGGGCGGGCAGTTCGTTCTTCAACTGCTCATAGACGCGCTCCACCTCGGCATCCGTCACCTGACAGTGGGGGGCAATGGCCTGCTCCAGCAGCGCAACGGATTGCAGGGTGACCTCAAGTTTGTCGGTGTAGTCGGCGCGGCTTGCATAGCCCTGGGCGCGCAGCTGTGCCTCGAACTCAGCCGGGCTGCCCGCGCGGCCGGCCAGGCGCTCCACCTCTGCCTCGGCCGCTGCTCGGCAATCGGGCAGGCGGGTGTCATTGTAGCGCGTGCGGATGTGCAGCAACTTACCGCGCACCAAATCCATGAGCATGGAGGCGCGGCGGGCAGCCTCCGGGGTTGCGCGACCGGCCAGGGCATCCTGCTCGGCCTCGTGGCGGTCGAGCTGGGCTTTCGTCAGCGGTTCGCCATACACCACAGCCACCAGTTCCTCTGGCTCCGGTGCAGGGGGGCGGTCACCATACATCGCGTGCCACACCGGGCCATGCCAGGCGAACAAATCAATGCCGAGGTAGAGCAGCACACTGCCGAAAACCAGCAACTTTATCGTGCTGTATTTGAGGGACGAAAGCTTCACGCGAGCTATTCTACAGATTTTGCGCGAATTTGCAAATAAAAAGCATGTCTGCCCCTCCGGTCCGGCCATCGAAGCAATCAGCACGCATAGACCCGCCGGGCTTTAGCCGTTTCGTATGTCGGAAGTTGTCCTTCGTGCCTCTGTTATTATCGCCCGCCGGCGGCGCGAATCAGCTCGGCGCACTCTCCACTTGCCCTGCCGAGGGGAGTTATGCCATCATACTTGTCCGCCTTGTTGACGTCGATACCGGGTGCTGCCAGCAGGAGCCGCACGCACTCAGTGTGGTTACAAAAGGCCGCCCAGTGGAGGGGCGTCCAGTAGTCCGTCTTGTTGACGTCGATACCGGGCGCGGCCAGCAGGAGCTTCACGCACTCGGTGTGGCCTTCGTAGGCCGCCCGGTTGAGGGGCGTCCAGCCATCCTTGTCCGCCTTGTTGACGTCGATACCGGGGGCGGCCAGCAGGAGCTTCACGCACTTGGTGTGGCCTTTACTGGCCGCCTCGTTGAGGGGAGTGGAGTCATGCTCGTCCGCCTTGTTGACGTCGATACCGGGGAGGTATAAGCATAATCTCAGGGTAGCCGTCTGGCCGCTGCGTGCAGCTTCTCTGGCTGTAACTCTCATCACATCGGTGAATGAAAGTAATACCATGAGAATGTAAAGCAGGGCGAGGTTACGACCTGTGAATAATATCGCTTTACGCTTATCCTGCAATCGTAGTAACCATATCAGAGGGAACAACGTGTAGAAGATGACAAGGAGAATCAAAACGAGGGTTGCACCTGCTGCTCCTATCCATGTGATGAAAAGAAAGGTACTTATGATAATCCAGATAGAGAACAGTATCGGGCTTTGCTTGGGGGCTGAATGGGGCTGTTCGGAAGTTATGTTGATGGGGGAGATATCGACAATCGGGGCTTTCGGCAGGATAGCAGTTTCTGCTTCGGACTCAGAAAGGGCGGCGAGCCATTCCTCCGTGCTCTGCCAGCGGTCTTTGCCCTGGATGGCGAGTGCTTTGTCGATGGTAGCAAGGAACTCGGGGGTGAAGCGCCCGAAGAGTTCCGCGCGATGGGCCAGAGGGTGCAGCGGGTCTTCATCCTCATCCAGGCGGTCAAAGGCCTCCGGTGGGTTTTCGCCGGTGATGAGCCGATAACAGGTGGCACCGAGGGAGTAAATGTCCGTCCACGGCCCGCGCTTGCCGTGAGTGCGCAGCTGCTCCACGGGCGAGTAACCGGGAGAACCTACCAGCGTGGCGGAGCGCTCGCTGATGATTTGGCGCGCGGTGCCGAAGTCGATGAGCACGGGCGTGCCTTCTTCTGTCAGCAGGATATTGGCAGGCTTGACATCGCGGTGGTAGATGTTGTTGGCGTGCAGGTATTTCAATGCACCGAGCATGGTGCGCAGGATGGGCTGCAGCCACTCCTCTGTGACGGTTGCCGGCGCCGCCTTGTGCAGCTCGTTACCGCCGAGCCAGGGCATCACATAATAAGCTGTCCCCAGCGCCTCGAAAGCTCCCAGCACCACGATGTTCGGGTGGTCGAGTCGGGCAAGCAGGCGGGCTTCTTCCACAAATCGGGTGAGCAGTTTGGGGTATTCCTGCAACTCATCGTTCGGATTGGTGCCGATACCCGCAAGGTGCTGCGATCACGCCAGGCACAGAGGGTCGGCAGATTTTCTTTGATAACGACTATTGCGCCGCTGCAGATGCCCACTGCCAGATAGACGGATATCGAGCCTGCCCCAACTCTACCCTATCTGGCAGGGCGAGCCTGTTATTCCGGGGGGGCGACGGTTGTGTTCTGAGAAGTTGAGCTTGCCAGGCAGACTGCTCCCACCCCCCCCCTTTTTTTCGTTATTGGCATTGTGGCACGTGTGCTAGCCGTTTTCAGGCTAAGCGCACGGTTTTTCCGGGGCGTGGGCAGAGCACGCGTGTGTCGGGCAGCGCGTCTGTGAGGGTGGCCTGCATGCTGGCCATGGCGTCTTCGTCACCATGCACGAGCACGATGGTGTGGGGGCGCAGGGTGCAGGCGTAGTCCACCAGGGCGGAGCGAGTAGCGTGACCGGAGAAGTCGAAGCACTCCGTACGGCAAAGCAGGGGGTAAGCCTGACCTTTGCCGTTGAGTTTCACGTTTTCTCCCGGAGCGGTAGCTTTGATGCGGCCTGCCGGCGATTCAGGGTCGCTGTAGCCGACGAAGAGGATGGCGTCGTTCTTGTGCGGCAGTACCTGTGCGGCCATTTTGTATGAAACGGTGTGTTCGCTCATCATGCCGCTGGAGACGAGGTAGATGTTGCCGGGGGTGGCGACGAGGGGGCCTTTGTCCTGCTTGGGCAGGCCGTGAGTTTCTATATCTTCGCGCAGTCGGTAGCCGGGTTTAAGTCGGGGGGTACTGTCGGACAGTCGATCGTAGACCTGGGTAATCTTGGAACTGAGTCCGCCGAAGTATACGGGTACATCGGGGATGAGCCCTTCGCGCTTGAAACGCCCTATCTCGCAAAGTAGCTCCTGGCTCTTGCCCAGGGCAAATACGGGTATGAGCACGGCGCCGTTGTTTTCCAGCACCTCGCGGATAGCACGGGCAAAGCGCTGCAACTCTTTCTCTCGCGTGTAGGACGGGTCTCGGTCGGTCAGGCCGTGTGTGCTTTCCATGATAAGCACATCCACCCCGCTGCGGGGGAAGTCTGCACCGCCGATGAGGGTCTGGTTGTCGAACTGCACATCACCGGTGTAGAATACAGTGGTGCCGCTCTGCCCCTCCAGCAGCACGCCACAGGAGCCGAGGATGTGCCCGGCGTCGTGCAGCGTGGCAAGCACGGTGCCGTTGTTACCGGTGCGGAACGGTTCGTTGTACGGGCGGGTGATCCAGGCATTCACATGGCGCTGCAGTTCGCCGTGGGTGAAGAAGGGGTATTCGATGATACCTTCACCCATGCGCTTGGCGGTCATGACGTTGACGGAGTTGTGGAGCATGGCGTCGCCCACCTCGGCTGTGCCCACGGTCATGATGACCTCTGCGCGCGGGTATTCATCTTGAAAGACGGGCAGAGTGCCGATGTGGTCGAGATGAGAGTGGGTGATGAAGATGGCATCCGGGTCGGCGGCACCGATGAGCGAGAAGTTTGGCTTGGCGGCATTGCCGTCCTGCTTGGGGTGCATGCCGCAATCGAGCACGATGCGCGACCCTTCCATATCGAGCAGGTAACAGTTGGCGCCGATTTCGGGACCCGCTGTCAGGTTGGTGAGTGTAATCATGGCTCTGTTATTACTCCGGCAGGCACTCGTCTTCTACGATTTGTTCCCAGGTCTGGCGGCGGCGGATGATGTGCCACTTGTCGCCGTCTACCAGTACCTCAGCTGCCAGCGGGCGTGAGTTGTAGGTACTGGCCATACTGAATCCGTAGGCTCCGGCACTCATTTCGGCCAGAATTTCGCCGGGTTTCACGTCGGCAATTTCGCGGTTCTGAGCCTGGAAGTCACCGCTTTCGCAGATGGGCCCCACGATATCGGCCACGATGGTATCTTCGCTGTGTTGCTGTACGGGCCAGATTTCATGATAGCCCTCGTAGAGAGCGGGGCGGATGATGTCATTCATGCCGGCATCGACCACCTTAAAGGTTTTGGCCTCGCCTTTCTTTTCATACAGGCAGGTGGTGAGCATGCAGGCGGCGTTGCCCACCAGGCGGCGCCCCGGCTCAACAAGAATCTTGAGGCCGAGCGGCTGCAGCAGGGGGATGATGGCCTGCGCGTAGTTGCGGAAGGTTATCTGCTCGGGGTGGGCAGACCACCACTCGGGCTTGCCGGAGGCCAGGCAACCGTCGTACACAATACCGATACCACCCCCGATGCTCCAGAACTCGATGTTGTAAAGCTGTTTGAACTTTGCGGCAATGGGGGCTACCTTCTGTATGGCTTTTACAAACGGCTCAACTTCTGTGAGCTGGGAGCCTATGTGCATTTGCAGACCACGGATGTGCAGGTGGGGCATTTCAGCTGCAATGGTGGCGTAAAGTTCCTCGATTCGGGTGATATCCACGCCGAATTTATTTTCATTTGTTCCGGTGGTAATGTATTTGTGCGTGTGGGCATCCACATGGGGATTGACGCGCACGGCCACGGGGGCTTTCACTCCCATTTCACCGGCGATACGGTTGATTTCGCGCAGTTCGTTTTCGCTCTCGCAGTTGAAGCAGTAGATGTTCAGGGAGAGTGCGTAGCGGATTTCTGCCTCGGTTTTGCCTACACCTGCGTAGGTGCACAGGGTGGGGGCGCCGCCGGCGTTCACCACGCGCCACAGTTCCCCGCCACTCACGATGTCAAACCCCACGCCTTCGCGGGCCATGAGATTGAGAATGGCTTTGTTCGAACAGGCCTTCACGGCGTAGGCCACGTGGGCATCCAGCGGGGCAAGCTCTCGCTTAAGCTCCGCGAGGTCGTCGAGTATTGTCTTGCGACTATAGACGAATGTAGGGGTGCCGACGGCAGCTGCGATGTCGGCCAGCTTCACCCCTTCACAGCACAGAGTGCCGTTGTTGTATGCGAATGAATGCATAGTGTGTTATATGTGTGTTTTTATTTTTAATTTTCCTTGATATCTTCTGAGCTCGGCTTGGCGTTGTCGTCGATAATGGCTGCAACCCAGTGCAGGTCGCGCGAATTTTCGAGCGCGAGCTTAAGCATGACGGTGATGGGCACGGCCAGTAACATGCCGCATGGACCCCATACCCAGCCCCACAGCAGTACCGAAAGCAGTACCACGGAGGTGGCAATGCCGAATTGTTTGCCCAGGAACAACGGCTCGATGCCGTTGCCTATGGTGAAATTGATGATAGTGTAGCCCAGCGCGACGATGATACCATCGCCCAGGTCGCCCAGTACCAGCGCCAGTACAATAGGGGGTATGGCGGCTACGATGGAGCCGATGGTCGGGATGTAGTTGAGCAGGAAAGCAATCAGTCCCCAGAGGAAGGCAAAGGGAACTCCCTTGGCATGGCAGAGCCACCAGGCCAGCAGGCCGGTGGTGGCACTGGCAACGGTCTTGATGAAGAGGTAGCGCTGTATGCTCTGGAGTGCCTCTATCACCTTGTTCTTACCCTGCATGCTGTTGGGCAGGGTGCGGAAGTTGCGCATGAAGAGCGGCGCTTCTCCCAGCAGGAAAGTCATGAGAATGAGCACCAGTGTGGTGACAGAGGTCAAGGAGAGCACCTGGCTGCCCAGCCGCTGAGAGATGCTGATGATAAATTGCGGGTCGATGTATTCCTTCGGATTGTGGATGAACTTCTGAGCTTCTGTGCCGTAGCCCCAGTTTTGCAGGAACTGCATGACGGCCTGATATTTGCTCTGCATCTGGATCATGAAATCACCTTCGATGGTGGCTTTCATATCAACCGCAAGGTATTTGATGAGTGAGCCGGCGGCGTAGATGAGCCCGGCATCTGCCACAACGGTGAAAAACACAGCCAGCCAGTGCGGGAAACGCAACCAGCGACGCAGCAGTGAGGTGAACGTGTAGCTGATAACCGCAAGGAATATGGCCATTACTATCGGCAGCAGCAGGTCACGCGCCTCCCTCAGGCCGAACAGTACGATAATGGCACAGGCGGCTGTCAACAGGAACCGTGCTCCCTCGCCCCATTCGTTTTCGCCTTGTTTTCTGATTGCTGTGTTGTTTTCCTCGCCCTGCATAGCCGCTGCATTCTACACTTTTTGCGTGCAAAATTCAAGCCGGCAGTGCTGATATGGCAGAATTTTTGCAGGGCGGTTGAATTGGTATTTCGGGAGAAGTCGCCGCGAAGCCGTATTTTTAGCTTGAAAAGCCCGGAATGAGTTGCTAGTATAGCGCGGCAATGCTATTTGAACGTGAACCACTGACGCCTGCGGGGCGCAAGGAAGTGCTTATGCGCCTGTTCGGCGCGGCGGCGCGGCGCGGTGATGAGTGGTCGGCAGTTCAGCATGTGCCGGTTGCTGTGCTTGAGGCTCACGGTGATCTCGCGGTGCATGTGCGTTTCATACTCGATGCCGCGAGGAACAATCGCTCTCTTACTCGTGAGCAGCAGCGCCTGCTGCATAAGACTGAGCGTTTGCTTGATTCGCTGCCCCAGTGTATCATCGAAACTCTGCCTGCCGGCCCCGAAGATAACTGGTTGCAGCTTTACCGCAAGCTGGTGGAAATGCATGGCTTGCTTGAGGAAGCTCTGCCTGATTTGGATGAAGATGAGTATACCTCTATCGTGCAGAAGATGGTGCAGCTGGCTGAGGCCGTGGCTGCCTGTGCTGCGGTGGAGGTGAGCGCAGCCTCTATGTTTGCGCTTATGCTGGTGCAGGTGCACATGAACAAATATGAGACGCCGCCCCCCCGTCGGCGCCGCAAGGGCGCTGCGCGCAGAAAACAGGTGCGAAAGAAGTCGGCACCCACGAAGTCTCCGGATAATTGATGTCTGTGACCTGTGCGACTGCTGTGCTGCGTGGGGCTTAGCGCTTACGCTTCATTTCCTTGGGTTTCAGCACACAGAGAGCCAGGGCCAGGGTGAGCCAAGTGGCCAGAGCTGAGGTCAGGTGGAACCAGTACCCGAGCTGCATTTCCCGATAGGCAAACCACAGAAGCCCGCCCAGAGCTGCCAGCATGGCCAGCTTGCAGAGAAACCCGGGGAAGTATGGCAGCACGCGCACGGCAAACAGAGCAATCACTGCAAGAAGGCTGATACTGAGCCAATCGGTGGTCGGATTGCGGTACATCAGGCTCAGGCCGGCGGCTCCCTGTTGCGTGTGATATTCTGTTATTTCCGTTGCGCAGAGCTGGGATATGGTGGCGGCCAGTTGCGCAGGGCGGCGCCCTTCGGCTTTGCCATCGGGGGGAATGGAAAGCAGTACGATGGGGGCTCGGGGTGGCCCGGACGAGGTGTCAATGAGTGACTCGGGATTGAGAGTGTTGCTCACAGCCTGAGACAGCCGGGTACAACCTCTTTCATCGAGTGGCAGGGTTAGGGAGCCAAGGCGGATGTCTTTGCCAATGCGCACCTTGATGTCATTGGGAGCCAACCCTTTGATTTGCATGGCCAGTCGCAGGGGGAGCGTGGGGAGAGTCTCGCCGTTCCAGCGAGCGAGCAGGGGGAATGAACGGTTGGTGGCGGCGGTGGGATTCTGAGTCAGGCGTTCATCGTTGAGCCTGTCGGGAGCCCAGGCGAGCTGTTGAGCCTCGTGGAGGTAAAGCAGGTCGTTTGCAAAGCTGCGGTTAGCAGAGGGCAGGTCGGTAGTGTCACCCTCGACCTGTTCGGGGGGTATGCAGCCTGCCCGCAGTACGGATGGGGTGAAGTCGGCATCTGCCGTAGTGCGACCGCGCAGACCAATGGCTCTGCTGTCAAAGCGGGCTATACCCAGAGCAACCATTTGGCGGGCAATGGGGGCTGTATCCCCCTGCCAGGTGAGCGGTGCACTGATAGCCAGGTGTTTTGTGCCGCAGCGCTCCCCGAGTTTGTGCAGTAGTACGGCGAAATCCTGCGGGCCGAGCGGCAGGGCTGCAAAGCACCGGGACGCCGTGCTGTCATCCAGTTCAATGGCTGTGACGGCAGGGCATTCGATGCGGCGGGTTTCTGCAACGGTATCGGGTTCGCGCGGTGCTGTCTGGCCGGGGTGGAGCAGATGGAGGGTGCGCTCAGCCGGGATTTCGCCGAGGGCTTTGCCTGCGTAGTTGTAGAGCCGGGTGTCTGCCTGCTCTGTATGTGGACCTGTCAGCACTGCTACCGCTGCCAGTACTACCAACCAGAAAAAGCTGTGTAGTTTGCTCAGACGACGTTTAGCAGCCATGTTGCTACATTGGTGAGGGGTGAATCTGCCGGAACGGCGGCGGCGACCTGCCGCAGCTTGCTCAGCCCGGTGGGGATAAGGTTGAGGTACCAGTCCTTGTGCTGGTTGTAGCCTATGTTGGCAAATGCGCCGAGAGCCTGCATGAGCCGTTGCATGGCACAGGCTGCAAAGATATGCGGGTCGGGGGTGCTATGGCTCAGTTCGGCGTAGAGAGCAAGAAGCTCGGCGCTTTCCCCGGGGGTGAAATCCATGTAGGGGTCGTAGATGAGTGAGGCAATGTCGTACTCCGCCCGACCGAGGCGCATGCCCTGAAAGTCAATGAGCCAGGCTTGCCCGTCGTGCAGCATGATATTCTGGCTCTGGCAGTCACGGTGTATGGGCACACGCGGCAATGCTGCCAGGTCGTCCGCCATCTGTTGCAGAGCAGGGTGGGCTGCGAAACTTGCGGCATCCTGGCCCAGGTGGCGACCCACCAGGTGCTCGGCGAAGTAGTTTTGCTCCCAGCGGTACATGGCACTGTCGAACCCCGGCTGCAGCTCCCAGTCCGGGTGCAGCCGGTGCAGGGGGATGAGTGATTGCAGCGCTTGGGCATAAGCGGCTTTGCGAGTGGCCCAGGGGGCGGATTTCAGGCTCAGCAAATCTGTGCTCCCGAGGTCGCGCACCAGGCAGGCGCCGCAGCCCTGACCATAGTCAGCAACACGCAATACTTCCGGTACACGTACACCGGCGGCTGCTAAACCCTGAGCTGCCGGTACGAATGAGGCGTTGTCCGCGCGGTCTGCCGTCCAGTAGATGCCCAATATCCCTTGCGCCCGGGGTGTGGTTGCCCGCATGATGCTGCGCCCGGAGGCTCCGGTTGCTATGAGTTGCAGAGCTTCGGCCGGAACATCGCAGAGCAGGTGCTGCTGCATGAGTGCAGCGAGTGCTGTAGAAGGGGAGTACATGATAATCAGTCTACGCGGAAAAAGTTCATCGCCTCGGGATTGGTATTGTCAGCCGGTTTCTGCGCCTGTTTGCCCACAGCGGGGCGCGCTGCAGGTGCCTGTGCCGTGACCGGGGGGTGGTTTGCGGTGGCCTGTTGGCGAACGGGTCGCTCAGATGCTGCTCTTGCAGAGGATGTGCGGGGTGGCGCCGGTTGCAGCATACCGGTCATTACGATATTCTGCCGCTGCAATAGCATGGCTAAGTGGGTGAGAAGGTAAACGCCCGATGCCACTGCCAACGGCCTGCTTGCCATTACCAGTGAGTTGACAAATTCCAACGGCCCGGTGCCCGGTGGTATATCTGTCAGAAAAAGGCATGTGCTCACTATGCCGCAGAACGCGAAAAGAGCTGCGACAAGATATCCGGCTGTGACGGCAAGGAACATGGCAGAGATTGTACCAGATGGTCCCGCTCTGTCAATTCTAATTGCACTTTGTATCCGGTATGCCATTGTGTCATATTCCAGATGACAGGCTCGCCTTTTGACCGGGCTCTGCTATAATGGCCGCATCGTTATGGATGGTATGCAATATCGCAGATGTGGAAAGAGTGGAGTGCTGCTGCCCGAGATTTCTCTGGGGCTGTGGCATAATTTTGGTGACGGGGCAGATGTGGTGACTTGTCGGGCTATGATAGCCCGTGCTATGGAGCTGGGAATTTGCCATTTTGATTTGGCTGACAACTATGGCCCCCCGCCCGGAAGAGCTGAGTTGTGTTTCGGCCGCTTGCTGAAGAGTGATTTTGCTGCACATCGGGACGAGATGTTTATCTCGACCAAGGCGGGACATCTGATGTGGCCCGGACCCTATGGTGACTGGGGGTCGCGCAAACATTTGCTCGCCGGGCTGGATCAGTCGTTGCGGCGTCTTCAGCTGGACTATGTGGATGTTTTCTACTCGCACCGGCCTGACCCCCATACGCCGTTGGAGGAAACTATCGGGGCTCTTGCACATGCCGTGCGCAGTGGCAAGGCGCTTTATGTGGGGCTTTCCAAGTATCCGCCTGCTCTCTTCAACCGTGCCTGTGAAATGCTGAGAGAGGAAAAAATACCATGTCTGCTGCATCAGTTTCGCTATAATTTGCTGGATCGCGGCTGTGAGAAATCCGTGTTGCCCGAGGTTGAGGAGCAGCAGACCGGTGCAATAGTCTTTTCTCCGCTCGCTCAGGGAATGCTGACGGGCAAGTATCTCAATGGGATGCCACGTGATTCCCGCGCGGCGGATGAAAGTTCGGTGTTCCTGGATGCCGATAAGGTTGCTGCGGATAATGCCCGGGTGCTTGCATTGCAGCAGATTGCTGATCAGGCTGGGATTCCGCTTACTGAGCTGGCCTTGCGCTGGCTGCTGCGGCGGGAGGAAATAACCTCGGTGCTTATAGGTGCTCGCACTGTGGCTCAACTTGAGCAATGTTCCGCTGCTGCAGGTCAGTCGCCGCTACCGCAGGATGTTCTTGCTGCAATAGACGAACTGTCGTAATTGCATCCATTGGTTCGTGTTTGCTACACGATAAAGCCGCAGCCCCATATAAAGGCTGCGGCTTTCCGTTTTGTGAAAGCAGGTTTTTATGCCTTGGCTGCGAAAGTATCGCAGCAGGGGCAATCTGCCAGAGTCCAGGTGGCCTGGCCGCTCTCAGCAATGTGCACGAGGGCGTGGTAGGTATCTTCCACATCCGCACCAACCTTTGCTGCAATATCTGCCGCTGTAGCAGGGGTGCTGCTCAGAGCGGCAGCGGCATCTGCCAGCAGCTTGAGGAACACATTGGCGGCAAGTTTGCCTGCCTGAACACCGGGCTGGTGATAGGCATTGATGTGGATGAGACTGGCATAGAAGCTCACCGTGCGCTCAAACAGAGCAATGAGCATACCGAGCGTGTAGGCATTCACGGTGGGAATGGAGATAGTGATGCTCTGGCGGCCGCTCTCGCTGAGTGCCTTGCGGGTGCCACGCAAGAACCCTTGCAGGTAGTCGCCGGCAGTGAAGTTACCCTCCACCTTAACGGTGTCGGTGGGCGCCTGTCGGACTTCAATGAAGGTTACAAAGAAGTTGTTGAGCCCATCGCGCAGCTGCTGAACATAGGCATGCTGGTCAGTGGAACCCTTGTTGCCGTATACGGATATACCCTGGTTGACGGTCTTGCCATCGAGGTCGAGCTCCTTGCCGAGAGATTCCATGATGAGCTGCTGCAGGTACTTGGAGAAGAGTACCAAGCTGTCCTTGTAGGGCAGTACCACCATGTCCTTCTTGCCTTTGCCTTCACCTGCGGCATACCAGGCGAGTGCCAGTTTCATGGCGGCGTTGGTGGCGGTGTCGGCCACGCGTGTGCGGGCATCCATGTCGGCAGCTCCTTTCAGCAGCATGTCTACATCCACACCCTGCAGAGCAGCAGGTACAAGACCCACAACCGAGGTCTCTGAGGTGCGACCGCCTACCCAGTCCTCCATGGGGAAACGCTTAATCCACCCCTCAGCCACGGCGACTTTGTCGAGCGTGGAGCCCACGCCTGTCACTGCCACAGCCTGTGCTGCGAAGTTTACCCCCTTCTTTGTGAAGTAGTCCTGTGCACACACCATACCGTTGCGGGTTTCGGGCGTGCCACCGGATTTGGAGATAACCACTGCCAGAGTTTCGGTAAGCGGCAGCGTGTCGAGAACTTTGTACATGCCGTCCGGGTCAGTGTTGTCGAGGAATGCCATGCTGAGCCCGTTGGCGGGCAGGGCATCGGCCACCAGCTCGGGGCCAAGTGCAGAACCGCCGATGCCGATGACCAGACAGGTGCTGAACTTCTTGCCATTCGGTGCAAGGATTTTGCCGCTGTGTACGTCGGCTGCAAAGGTTTTCAGCTCGGCGAGCGGACCGTCAATCTTGGCCTTCAGCTCGGCAGTAGGAGCAATGGCGCTGTTGCGCAGCCAGTAGTGGCCCACCATGCGGTTCTCGTCGGGGTTGGCGATGGTGCCGGCCTCAAGTGCAGCGATATCGCTGTAGGCACGCTTAATGAGCGGGGTCATTTCTGCCAGGAACTCGGGAGTGAGCGGCAGTTTGGAAAAATCGAGTGATATCCCCATGTCGGGGTAACGCAGAAGCTGTTGAGCGTACTGTTTCATAACGGCGGCAATTATACGCCACTGTCGGTTGCTTGACAAGCTTTAATTCTGTTAACCTGGAATGCTCTGATTTTTTGCACCCGATTGAAGAGTGCAGACAGGGGCAGAGTGGCTGCATATACCAGCAGAGCCTGGCATTCTGTCAGCTCCGGACAGAGCCTGTTGGCATATATGAGCACGAGCACGTGAAAGTAGTAGACGTTGGCTGAGTGCTCCCGGCCTATACAGCCCAGTACAGGCAGGGTGAAATCCCGGTAGCGGCAGCAGGCTAATATGAGCATGGCAACTAGTGGCCAGGTGCAGATGAAGAAGATACTGCCACCCGTGTTCACTGCCAGTCTCAGGGCATATTCGGCATAAATCAACAGCAGCAACCCTATCAGCCAGGGGAGCACACGTATTTTTGCCAGCACTTGCTCATGGTACTTGTGCACCAGGTAGCCCGTAGCCAGGAAAGGCAGGGCGGTCACCACCGCATTCGCACGCAGGATAAAGAGTGTGTCGCTGCTCAGTTCCGGGAACAGTAGCTTGCCGTAGGCTCGCAGGATATAGGCAAGCACATAGAGCAGGGGGGTATAGGCTATGAGCCGGGGCGCATACCGGCGCAATACCCACATAATCAATAACCCCTGCCATACGGCGGTCAGGTACCAAAGGTGGGTGCTGACGATGTGCCCGGTAAACAGGTTCAATACCAGATTGACAAGCCCGAATTGATCCAGCGGGGTGCCGTCTATAAGAAAGAAACTCAGGTAGAGAGCATTGCACACAAGACTCAGAATGAAACATTTGCGCGCCCATTTGGTCGCTTTGACCAGCTCGCGCCCGCAGTCGGCTGAGTACAAAAGAAAACCTGTGATGGCCAGAAAGCACGGTGTCGCTATACCCAGTAGCGGCGAGAGTGCCCCTTTCCCCCATAACTCAGCGTGTACTATGACCACCAGCACTGAGCTGAGCGCTTTCAGTACATACAGTGACTCAAGGCGTTTCTTATTTTCCCGGTTACGGTTCATGCGGCGCGCAGTATAGAGGTCACACTGCGTTTTGTCAATGCTTAACTTTCAGATAACTATTGAAAAGCGGAGTTTAGAAATCAGAATCTGAAGTATATGAAGGGATTGTAGGTGGATGCCGCCATGGTTGCCCAGGTGATGACGAAGAGAACAATGCACCAGGTACTTGCCAGAGCTGATGTATATTTTCCGTTGCAGTATGCCAGTCTCCGTGCCAGGGGCATGGAGAGGATGACCGCAAGACCGAGAATGACCCACGAGAGCTGATTCATGGTGTGTAATACAGTCAGGTGGGTCGACTGAACCTCGTGCAGACCAAACATGTTGGCAAGGTAATCCATGCAGTATGAAAGAGTTTCTCCTCGGAAAAAGACCCAGCCGATGATGACGATGAACAACAGGGAGATGTGCTGAGTTATGCGCAACAGAATGCCGCCCTCCTTTTTGTGCCAGCCGGTCATTTTTTCAAGTATGATGAACAGCCCATGCCATAATCCCCATATCACGAAACACCAACTGGCTCCGTGCCAAATACCCGTGGTCAGGAATACCACAAACAGGTTGAAGAGATTGCGATTCTTGCTTACACGGTTACCCCCCAGAGGAATGTAGAGGTATTCCTTGAACCATGTCGAGAGAGAGATGTGCCAGCGGCGCCAGAACTCTGTTATCGAACGGGAGATGTATGGATAGTTGAAGTTCTCCGGCAGTTTAAAGCCGAACATCAGGCACAGACCGATGGCCATATCGGAGTAGCCGGAGAAATCAAAATAAATCTGGAAGGTGTAGGTGATAGCCCCCAGCCAGGCCGTGGCCGTGTCGAACTGATCGACCGGCAGTGTGAAAATCTTGTCTGCGATTTCACCCATCGTGTTGGCGATAAGCATTTTCTTGCTCAGGCCCAGGATAAAGCGCCGAGCGCCGCAGGTGAACATGCCGAGCGTTTCGCGGCGTTTGTCAATCTGCAGGTAAATGTCGTGGTATTTTACAATCGGACCGGCCACCAGCTGCGGGAAGAGAGTAATGTAGAGCAGCAGCGTGTGCAGATTGTGCTGAACCGGTGTGTCCCGCCTGTACACGTCAATCAGGTAAGAGATTGCCTGGAATGTGTAGAACGAGATACCGATAGGCATTACGACATGGATAAAGTCTGTCTTGGTGTTGAATATGTAATTCAGGTTTTCAAGAATGAAGTTCGTGTATTTGAAGTATATGAGTATACCTAAATCAAGTATCAGAGCCAGAGCTATGCTGAGCACAGCATAGCGTCTCCACCTGTCGACTGCTATGGCTGCCAGCCAGGTAATGGTGACGGATATAAGCAGTATCAGCAGGTAGCGAGGCTCGCCCCAGGCATAGAACATGAGACTTGCTGCGAGCAGTACATTGTTCCGCCAGGTCAGACTGCTGCGAATGTAATACAGCAGCAATACCAGAGGAAGAAAGGCAAATATGAATGAAAATGAGCTGAATAACATGGCCTGTTGTATTTTAGTCGTAAAGTGCAGATAAGTGCATGCCGAGGCGACCTGAGCAAATGCAGAGTATGAGGATGTCCGGCGGGGATTGGGTCAGCGCGCTTTCCCAGCGTTTCATATTCATGGTGCCGCCGTTTACGCCGTTGTTGGCACGTACTCGCCACATATTCTGAAAGCTGTAGCGGAACCAGAGCTGCTGGTATGACGAATAGGAGTCCCCCAGCAGCATGGCCGAGTATTTCCCTTTGTCAAAGGTGAAGTGGAATTCCATAGGCTCCGCGCCGGCGGTGCAGGTGGCCCCGGGTGTAGCGCATTCGTAGTGATTGTACTCTGTATCGAGCACGGACTTGTCGTCCAAATCAAGATTGTGATAAAGTCCGCCTTCGTAGTATTGATTGACGGTCGGTGTATCGCGTTGCAGCACCAGGTTGTTGCGTACCAACTTCAGGTGCGGTTCTCCTTTCCCGCTTATCGGCACGTCGGCAAAGTCCTTGCGTATAGCTGCCATGGTTTCACGGTACATGATATAGGCACCGTCTTCTGTCTGGTGTGAATCGGATTTGTAATGCAGCAATTCACCGGGGGTGGCCGTTCTCGCCTGCTGCATGGCTGCCAGCGGGTAGATAAATGGCAAATCGGGCAGGTGGGTCTGCAGGTGGGCCTGTAGCTGTGGCACTGCTACCATATCCTTGTTAAGGAATGATTTGTTGAAATCCGCATACAGGGTTTCTTTTGTAGGACATGCCAACAGGTAGAGCTTTATATTCCGTTGCCGACACCAGTCCTGAAGCCGACGGAGATTGTCCGTCATTTTGGTGAGCTCGGCATCTGTATACGGGGTTACGGCTGCTTCGTAGTACTGCTTCGAGAACATCCAGTTATCGCTGTACATGGTAACTCGGGCAGTCTGGCGTACCGCTGAGAGTTTGGCCTTGAAATCAAAATATGCGGAGGTAAGCGAATTGCGGAAGGCTGCGTGATCCTGCAACCAGCTGTCGAATCCCTTGCCGAACGCCGGATTTATGCCGCCATTACCCTGCACAAGCGAGGGGCGCGGAGCCAGAGCGCGATTCTCGGCGGTAGATATGGTTTCGCTGCTCACATTGACCCAAGGTAAGACCAGTAGAACACAGAAAGTCACCACGAATAGCGGACTTCCCCTCATTTCTTCATCATTGCTCTGCTGTCGCCGGAACAGGGGCGCTGCATGCCGCAATACAATAGCCCAGAATAGAGCAGACAGGCTCACCACTATCAACAGGTAGAACCAATCAATGTGTCTGGCCAGATTCGTGGCGCAGAACTCTTTGTTGTATATGATGTGGGGGGCTTTCTGCTGGCTTTGCAGTGTGATGTTACCACCTTGTACAGAGTGTGTGTCGGTGTCATGAAAATCGAAATTCTGTCCCAGCGGAATTACCCCACTCTCAGTTACCATGCGTATGTTGCGCATGGTAATTTCACCGGGTGTTTCACCGGGCAGGAGCTTTACCTGCCGCACCGTACTGCAGGGTATACTTATGCGGACTTGTTCAAAATCGCCGCAGCCGGTTATCTTTGTTTCTGCACTGAGCTCACGAGAGAAGGGGGCAGAGGACTCTGCCGTATATTCACATCTGACAGTAAGAGATTTTGCAGCCTTGAAATCCAAATCCAGATACAGCGGTTCTGACGACAGGTATAGACCGGAGCAAAGCAGAGTGGATATTGCGCAGAGTAGTGCCAGAATGGCAGATGCCGTCACGACAGTCGCTTTCTTGTTTGTTTTTGCTTTGGAGGTGGCTTGCATGGTGAAAGCTCAATTTTAGGGCTATTCTAGCATAATACAGAGGAAAAACAAGAGCATAATCCTGCAAAGTAACAATTTTTTGCAGAGCTGTTCCGGGGCGACTAACTTTTTGGTTGACGGCAAAGAGGGGTTGTGCTATCCTGATAAAAAGTAGACAGGCTTTTTGTGAGTCTGAGAGAAATGGTATGACAACGGCTAATCTTTACTCTTATGTAGATCACTTTTCCGCCATGCGCGTGTTGTGCGTTGGTGATGTGATGTTGGACAATTTTGTGTACGGGAAAACAAACCGCCTGTCGCCCGAGGCTCCTGTACCTGTGTTGCTGGAGCAGCAGCGCAGCAGCATGCTGGGTGGTGTGGGCAATGTGGTTGCCAACCTACGCAGTCTCGGTTGCCAGGTGTCGCTGACGGGCGTGGTCGGTAAGGATGCCGATGGCGATACTGTGCGTGACTGTCTGGACAAGCTTGCGGCCGGGCGTGAAGGTGTGTTTTCGCTGGAAGGGTATCGTACAACGGTGAAAACTCGCTATGTGTCAGGGCGTCAGCATTTGCTGCGCGTTGATTGCGAGGAGGAATTGCGTGTGTCGGATGAGATGCTGGCATCGTTGCTGAGCTATGTGGAGGCAAAGCTGCCAGAGACTGACATGGTATTGATTTCGGATTATGGCAAGGGATTGTTCGATGCCCGGTTCACGCCTGAGCTTATTGCCCGTTGTCGTCGCGCCGGGGTACCTGTTATCGTCGATCCTAAGAAGGTTGATTACACTCTCTACAGCGGAGCATCTCTTGTGAAACCGAATCGCAAGGAATTCGAAGGGGTAACAGGGAGGAAATTTGACCCATCTGCTCCGGGTTTTGTTCAGGAGGCCGTTGCTGCCGGACGTGAGGTCTGCAAACGCTATGGGGTCGAGAATCTTCTTGTTACGCTCAGCGAGTACGGCATGCTCTACATACCGGGCGATGAGAAGGTACGTTACAGGCTGATACCGACTGAGGCTAAGGAGGTGTATGATGTTTCCGGCGCCGGCGATACATCGCTCGCTGCACTGGGTGCATCGATTGCCGCCGGTGCTCCCATGGAGCAGGCGATGAAGATAGCCAATGCTGCGTCGGGTATTGTGGTTGGCAAACTCGGCACGGCCTGTGTAACCTGCGATGAACTGAAACGCAAGCTTGATAATAAGTCTGAAAGTGCTGTTCTGACGGTGGATGAGGCTGTTGAGCTTGTTGCGCGGCTTAGGGAAAAGGGATTGACTATCGGGTTTACTAATGGGTGCTTTGATATACTGCACCCCGGTCATCTCAGTTCTTTTGAGCGCGCCCGTGATTTGTGCGATGTGCTGTTTGTCGGTCTCAACAGTGATGAATCAGTCCGCCGCCTGAAAGGCCCGAGCAGACCGGTGAACAATCAGCAGGCCAGGGCAGCCATGCTCACGGCTCTCAAGTCGGTGAACTATGTCGTTATATTTGAGGAGGACTCTGCGCTGCCGCTTCTGGAGAAGTTACGACCGGATGTTATTGCAAAAGAAGGTTACCCGTTGGATAAATGGCGTGGTGGCCGATTTGTGCAGTCATACGGCGGCAAGGCCGTTGTGCTGCCCCGCGTAGAAGGTTTTTCAACCACGTCAATTGTAGAAAAAATCAACAAATGAATATGAAAACAGAGTGGGTTCGAGAAGAATTGCAAGAGGTGATTCGGAGCCTGTCGGCTTTGGCTGACCGGGCTGCTGACATCGCACGCATAGCAGAGGTTTGTACGGCTTCCCTGAAAGCCGGTGGCAAGATTATGTTTTGCGGAAATGGGGGCTCGGCTGCCGATTCGCAGCACCTGGCTGCTGAATTTGTGGGGCGTTACAAGATGGAGCGCACTGCTCTGGCCTCCGTCGCGCTGACGGTAGATACCTCTATACTGACTGCTATTGGCAACGACTATGGGTATGATGACGTCTTTCGCCGACAGGTGGAAGGTATCGGCCGTTCCGGGGATGTGCTCATAGGTCTTTCCACCAGTGGTAACAGCCGCAATGTCGTGCTAGCTTTCGAACAGGCAGCCGCTATGGGAATTACGACGGTCGCTTTCACCGGCTGCGGTGGCGGGCGCATGAAAGAGGTAGCTGATATTTGTCTGGATGTTCCGGCCTCCGTGACAAACCACATACAGGAGCTGCATATCACAAGCGGGCATCTTGTCTGCGAACTGGTGGAGAAAGCTCTTTTTGCTTAAGCGTGTAACCCGTACCTGCTTATGGGAACGAATAAAAAGATTCTGGTCATTAAGTTGGGCGCTCTCGGGGATTTTGTTGCTGAGATTGGTGTTATACAGAGCATGAAGGAGCGCTTTCCCGGCGCTGAGTTCACTCTGATGACTCATAAATCGCTGCTTCCCATTGCGCGCCAGATGGGAATGTTCAGCCGATTTATCATCGACAATCGCCAACCTTACTGGCATGTAAGGGAGTATTTCCGGGTGATGCGAGAGGTGGTGAAAGAGAGGTTTGATTGTGTGCTGAATTTTCAGGTTTCTTCCCGAACGGAGAAAAACTATTTCCCCGTGATACGCTGGCTGGCTCCCTCTTCGTTTTCATGGTACAGGATGTCGAAGTGCAGCGCGGTTCACGTGAAAAAATCGCGGCGTTGCAGTTGGGGAACTGCCGTGGAAGAACCTATTGAGTTTTCGTGGGTAATGACAGATTTGTCATTCCTGCACGGAGAGAACAAACACTTTGACGAACTGCCGGAACGCTTTGTGACTATGATTCCCGGTTGTTCTCCCGGGCACCCGCACAAACGCTGGCCCGCAAGTTCTTTTGCTGCTTTGGCCGAGCGTTTGGCTGAGCATGGTATTCACTCCGTTATTATCGGAACCAAGACCGAGGCGGAGGAAATGAACTACATAGCCTCCAGTACTCCTTTTGCGCATAACATGTTGGGGAAGACCTCGCTGCTTGATATTCCCGATTTGGCTGCGCGAGCTCTTGCTACTGTTGGTAATGACACCGGTCCTTCTCACATGACCGCTCTTTCCGGCAATCCGATGATTGGTTTGTTTGCAACACGCACCAAGCCGTGCTCCATACGCGGTAAACAGGTAACAAATATCATTTCTCCCGGAACTATTGACTTGATAACCGTGGATCAGGTATGGGAGGCTCTTTTTCCGTACCTGGGGTTGGATGCAAAGTAAGCAGCGGCTCCGGTTTTGTATGCTTCTTGCGGTATACCCACCTCTGTTAATTCGGGGGTGGGCTTCGTGTATCCGGGGACTGGCGATTCTGATTGAAAACAAAACAGGCCGTCGCGTATGAACGACGGCCTGTTGAAATTTATCCTCTGTCAGGCGTCACTTTATTCTGCTGACGGAGCCCAGTCAATGCGGTTTTCTTCTTTCCAGAATTTCTCCAGACCATAGAAATCGCGCACTTCTTCGGCCATGATGTGAACCATCACATCGATGTAGTCGAGCACAGACCACAGGGCGTTGGGTGTACGCTCGGCATACACGGGCTCAACACTGTATTTCTCTCCCACTTCCTTGTCGATACCGCCAAGTACCGCGCGCAGGTGCGGGGTAGAGGTGGCGGTGCAGACGATGGCGAAGTCGGTGATGGATGACGTACCCCGCAGGTCGTAGACGGCGATATTGGTAGCTTTAGCTTCATCAGCTGCTACGGCGCAGGCGAGTGCCAGTTCTTTACTGTTCATAGTGATGATAAAAGGAGGTTATGCGTTGAATGGTTTGAAGTCGGCGGGAGCAGGGGGCTCGTCGTCGGGAGTCTGTAGGTCGGTGGGAGCATCCGGTT
>JAZNVF010000050.1:0-17404 GCA_045592685.1 Akkermansia sp.
AAAAAAACAGTCACCGAAAAGTGGATGCCTCAAAATTGCGGTCACCGAAATTTTAGCGGATAATTGGCTAAAAAACAAGGCAAATCCACCATTTTTCTGCCCCAAAATGACAGCGAGCGTAGCAAGTCGGCGTTTTGGGACAGAAAAATTCGCCGGATGGGGGGGGGATAGCTTCATAAAATGCTCTCTTCATTTGTTCCATGACTCTTTCATATGGGGGGCGGGCTTTGTCGTATTTCTTTTTCGTTTTGCCGGTGACCGGATTGCGTTGCTTTGATACTAATCTTGTGCTGGTTATGAAAAAATGAGTGAGCAGATTATGATATCGATATACCTGGTTGAGCAGAAACACGCATGGCTCATTGTCTATTCTATTGCTGCGTTGGAATTCAGTAACTCTATTGTCGCTTGTTTACTCATTTTGAGTGACATGTGTATATGTTAGTGCCTGATTTATGAGGCATCCGGCTTTTCACGTGTCAGCCGAACTCGTGGGAAGTGTCCGTTCGGTGACTGTTTTTTTGAGGCAATGCGTATACCGTTTTGGCGGGATTTTTTTCTTGAGTTGGAAAGAGGATTTGGTATAATGGGAAAACGAAGATTTTTATGAATCGGATATCTATTTGTTCATTGGTGGCTGTCAGTTTGTTGTCAACGGTTACAGCCGCGACGTATGATAAACTCTCGAGCCCATTTTGCGATGACGCTAACCATGTCATCTATGACGGAAAGGGAAATTTCGTTGTAAAATCGACACTGGAAACGACGGTTGAGCTGACCTTGGAGCTGAAGTCGTTTCTCAGCTATGCGAACTCGAATGACTACAAGAGCGGTAATCCCCTGTTGCTGTGGGATACTGGTGGCGTGGACTACGGTATAACGGATATGGCTGATACGCGTTGCCCTACCGGTTCTCGTACGCCGGCTCTGGCTGGTTATTGGGTGGGGAAAGTGTGGCAGCCCGCACAGAAAATCGACTACGACACATTAAAAAAATACGCCGGAGCAGACGGTAAGGTGAATATCACGATTTCCAACAGCAATACTGCCGGCGTAGTCGTGACCGTGAATAGCGAGAACGGTGACAGAGAGGTGCTGTACTCGGCCCCACGCCTGATGGCCTCTAAGAATAAAGCCACGCTGGGGTATAAAGTGAACCTGAACTATGTGACGGCTGTCACTCTGCATACGCCCTCTTCGCTCGATACCTCCACCTACACCCCGCTGCCGGATTATACGGCTCCCTACATGAGCAAACGTGAGGGGGGCTTGGGGCGTGTGATGTTCATGGGGGACTCCATCACACACGGGGTGAATGACAAGACCTGGCGCTGGCAGTTTTTCAAAATTCTGGTAGACAATGGTATAGAAGCCGAGATTGTAGGTCCCCGCAGCGGTTATACCCCCGGTTATGCCCGATTGGCTACACGTGATATCGCTGACAATTACGGCGGCGTAGAGTTCCCGAATGTGCACCTGGCTCAGTCATCCGGTCGCACCCACAATATCATTACCGGCTCGAATGCCGGCATGACCGGCGTCAATTACGGCGGGCATTCCACAGGCAGTTCGGCAGATGCCTATAATTGCAACACCTGGTTCTGCCTGATGGGTACCAACGATTTGTTGTCGGACAGTGGCTACAGTGCGACTGAGTTTGCTGCCAAAATGCAACGTCTGCTCGGCGGTAAGGTGGTCGTGAAGGGGAATCGCTATGTGCGTAACTCCGGTAAGGACTGGGGGAACATGGGCAAAATTGCCACTGATGTGCTGCGAGATAAGGGGGATGTACTCTACGTGATGAGTGTGCCCTGCTGGGGGCTCCACAGTAATAATAATGCTGCTGACCGTCATGAGGCTGTACGCCGCTATAATGAGCTGCTTTGCCAATGGGTAAAGGCGTTCGGGAAAGCAAGCGGACTTGATGTGCGCTATGTGGACATCAACACAGGGATGGTTGACCCGGCTGCAGAGGTGCCGTTTACCTGGCCGGACTCCATGTCCAACCGCCCCGGGCGCGATGGCTTGCACCCGAATGAGCAGGGGTCGCTCATCATGGCCGGTAATCTGGCGCGGGCTCTGGGTATAGGCGGGCGTACGGCCGGGCTGTCCCGAGCTGATTCTGTCGGTTGGAATCACGCCAATGTCGGAAAGGTGAAGAAGGGGGTAGTTGTGAACCGCCCGGCAGAGCTTTCTTCGGAGGTTGGCTACACAGTGGAACTGAAAGCCACGTTCGGTAATGGTGAGCGGACCGGTTGGTCGGGAGTGGGCGACTGCCTGAGTGTTCGCTTGTGCGATGGTATGAATGCCGGGGTTCTCAACATGAGTGAAGGGAGTATTTGCTGGGGTGATAAACCTCTCTATTGTGGGGATATGTCGGCGTTGAGCGACTCCATCCGCATTGCATGGCACAAGGGCAGCAGCGAGCATAACGTGTTACCCGGCTATTACGTGTGGGTTGGTGATATGCTGGTGGGGCAGGGGCTGCCGGCTGAAAGTGCTTCGGAGAAAGGTATTTTCATCTCCTCTACGGCCAACGGCGGTACCGTCAGCTCGTTGAGCTGGACCTCCGGGGCCCGCGCTCCGCAAACGGAACGCGCTTCGGCTGCCGAATATTCTTATTCCATCACCTGTGCGACGGGCTCCATCTCGCCGGATAAGATATATGCTGACCACATGATTTTGCAGCGTGGTGCGAGTGTTCCCGTGTGTGGTACCTGCGAGGGTACCGAACCGGTTACCGTGAGTTTCAACGGCCACACCGTACAGGCCGATGTGCAGGGCGGGCGCTGGTCGGCTGTATTGCCCCCCATGCAGGCCAATGCCGTGGGGCAGAACCTGACTATTGCTCAGGGGGCTGAGACGGTGGTATTGCGCGACGTGCTGGTGGGCGATGTGTGGGTCGCTTCCGGGCAGAGCAACATGCTCTGGCGCCTGAACCAAACCGGCGATACCAACTCTCTGCGTGAGACCGAAATGCCGCTTGTTCGTTTTTATCATTCTGAGCCGCAAGTGCATACCAGCCCGCCCCGCTATGGTGAGCGCGAAAAAAAACTCCTCGCTGCCGGTGAGATGTACAAGGGCGGTTGGGCCACCAATACCCCGCAAACTCGCCCCCGTATGAGTGCCGTGGGGTATTACTTCGGTCGCGAATTGCAGAAACAAATCGGTATTCCGGTCGGGGTGATTCATGTCGCGCTCGGTGGTTCGGAAATGATGGCCTGGATGCCCGGTGACGTGCTCAACAGCAAATATCCCGAATGTACCACGGCCGATTGGCTCAACAGTAAATACATGTCTGCCTGGGTGCGGGGGCGTGCTCGCCAGAATATCGGTGCTGACCTCAATGCTCCGCACCCATACAAGCCCGGCTATCTTTTCGAGACTGGTATCAAGCCCTGGCTGAACTTCCCCGTCGCCGGTGTCATTTGGTACCAGGGGGAGAGCGACGCTGAGATTCAGGACATGGAGCAGAATTATTCGCTGCTGGCTGACCTGATTCTTGGTTGGCGAACGGCTTTCGGTAAGAGCGATATGCCGTTCCTGCAGGTAGAGTTGCCCCGCATCAACGATCAGACCCCCTTGCGTGCCTACTGGCCTGAGTTCCGTACCGTGCAGCGTCGCGCTGCTGACTCTCTGCCCGGTGTCTATGCCCTTACCACCATTGACCTCGGTTCAAAGAACAGCGATGTGCACCCTCCGCGTAAGCTCGAGGTCGGTACTCGTCTTGCTAACCTTGCCGCAGCCGGGGTGTATGGTCTGAAGGTGCCCTTTTCCGGCCCTGTTATCACCAAAGTGGTACCCCAGGGGAAGTCGCTCGTCGTTCACATGGAGCATGCAGAAGGCCTCAAAACTACTGATGGTCAGCCTCCCGTGGGGTTTGAGGTGTCCGCTGACGGAGTAAGCTATTACCCTGCAACGGCTGTTCAGGATAAGCAGCAGATTATTCTCAGTAGTCCTGATGTGGAGGCTCCTAAATATGCACGCTACGGCTGGTATACCTACATGGAGCCCAATCTCGTGAATGAGTACGGCTTGCCGACGGTGCCTTATGCCGGAAATTAGGCGCTTATTTTTCCTGTTTTCTCCGTTGAGTAGAAAAAATGTTTTTAGAAACATTAAAAAAACGGATTCGGCTTGACTCAAAGGGGAAAAACAGGTAGTATCTGTACACGGAAAAGTGTTCGGAAATTTAACTCTCAGCTAAACAAATTTATGACTACTGAAACAGAAACTCCGGTAAATCCCTGGGAGGGATTTAAGGGCGGCGTGTGGACTGAGTCCATCAACGTTCGCGACTTCATTCAGCAGAACTACACCCCCTATGAGGGTGATGGTTCATTCCTGGCCGGTCCCACTTCCCGCACGAATGACCTGTGGGATGAGGTGAAAGACCTGATGAAAAAGGAAATCGATGCCGGCGGTTTGCTGGACGCTGATACTGAGGTGGTATCCACCATCGTTTCACATGGTCCCGGTTATATCGATAAGGACAAAGAGCAGATTGTCGGTCTGCAGACAGATGCTCCGCTGAAGCGTGCCCTCATGCCGTTCGGCGGTCTTCGCATGGCTCAGAAGGCACTGGAATCCTACGGCCTGCAGATGTGCCCGCACACGGCTGAGTTCTTCGGTCGCATTCGCAAGACTCACAATGAGGGCGTGTTCGATGCCTACACCAGCGACATTCGTGCAGCCCGCTCTGCCGGTATCATCACCGGTCTGCCGGACGCTTATGGCCGTGGCCGAATCATCGGTGACTATCGCCGAGTGGCCCTGTACGGTACCGATAAACTCATCGCCGCTCGTCGCAAGGACTTGAAAGAACGCGAGTCCGGTGTGCTGACGGATGCTCTCATCCGCCTGCGCGAAGAGATGAACGAGCAGATTCGCGCCCTCGATGAGCTTGCCCGCATGGGCCAGAGCTATGGCTGTGATCTGACCCGCCCCGCACAGAACTCCCGCGAGGCCGTGCAGTGGACTTACCTCGGCTACCTGGCCGCTGTGAAGGAGCAGAACGGCGCCGCTATGTCCCTGGGCCGTGTGTCTACCTTCCTCGACATCTACTTCGAGCGCGATCTTGCTAACGGCACCATCACCGAGGCTGAGATTCAGGAGCTTATGGATCACTTCGTGATGAAGCTGCGCATGGTGCGTTTCATCCGTACGCCTGAGTACAACAGCCTGTTCTCCGGTGACCCCACCTGGGTAACCGAATCCATCGGCGGTATGGGCGAGGACGGTCGCACTCTGGTGACCCGCAGCTCTTTCCGCATGCTGCAGACTCTCTACAACCTGGGGCCGGCACCCGAGCCGAACCTCACCGTGTTGTGGGCTCAGGGGCTGCCCGACGGCTTCAAGAAGTTCTGCGCCAAGGTGTCTATCGAGACATCCTCCGTGCAGTATGAGAATGATGACCTCATGCGCCCGTATTGGGGTGATGACTACGGCATTGCCTGCTGTGTGTCTGCCATGCGCATCGGCAAACAGATGCAGTTCTTCGGTGCTCGCGCCAACCTGGCCAAGTGCCTTCTCTACGCCCTCAACGGCGGTATGGACGAGGTGAAGGGCAAGCAGGTGACCCCCGTTGCTCCTCGCTACGAGGGCGAGTACCTGGAGTACGACAAGGTGATGGAGCTCTTCAGCAACATGCAGGACTGGCTCGCCAAGACCTATGTGGATGCTCTCAACATCATCCACTACATGCACGACAAGTACTGCTACGAGCGCATTGAGATGGCTCTGCACGACCCCGAGATTCTGCGCACGATGGCCTGCGGTATCGCCGGTCTGTCCGTGGCTGCTGACTCTCTGTCTGCCATCAAGTACGCTAAGGTGAAGGCCATCCGCAATGAAGAAGGGCTGATTGTTGACTTCGAGACGGAGGGCGAGTTCCCCTGCTACGGCAACAACGACCCGCGTGTGGACGACATTGCCTGCGACCTTGTCACCAACTTCATGAACAAGATTCGCAAGCTGCACACCTACCGCGACTCGCTGCCCACGCAGTCCGTGCTTACCATTACCTCCAACGTGGTGTATGGTAAGAAGACCGGTAACACTCCCGATGGTCGCCGCGCCGGCGAGCCTTTCGCTCCGGGGGCTAACCCCATGCACGGTCGCGACAAGAACGGTTCTGTGGCTTCCATGCTCTCCGTGGCCAAGCTCAACTACGACGACAGCCAGGACGGCATCTCCTACACCTTCTCCATCGTACCCGGTGCACTGGGTAAGGAGGATGATGAGCGCCGCGCCAAGCTCGTCGGCCTGCTGGATGCCTACTTCGCTGCTACCGGCCACCACATCAACGTGAACGTGCTGGAGCGCGAGACCCTCATCGATGCCATGGAGCACCCCGAGAAGTACCCGCAGCTTACCATCCGCGTGTCCGGTTACGCCGTGAACTTCATCAAGCTCACCCCCGAACAGCAGCGCGAGGTAATCTCCCGTACGTTCCATACAAAGTAAACGGAATCTACAATCTATAGAAACACAATCTACAAAGTATCAAGTCAGGTGAACACTGCCGCGAGCGGAAGCAAGCCGAACTTGAACTTTGTGGATTGTAAATTGTAGATTATAGATAGAGGACTGACATGGCCGCCCATTCGCCACAGACCATAGACTCCGCGTCCCCCCTCGGACTCGTACATTCCGTTGAGTCCTGTGGTACGGTGGATGGACCGGGCGTGCGTTTCGTACTATTTCTCAGCGGTTGCAGTCTGCGCTGCCGCTATTGTCATAACCCTGATACCTCCTTTGTGCGTCGTGGCAAAGAACGCACTGCTGCGGATATGCTTGAGGAGATAAGCCGTTACGCCGCCTTCATGAAGGCGGCGGGCGGCGGGGTGACTATCAGTGGGGGCGACCCGCTGTTTCAGCCCCATTTTACCCGCGCTCTGCTGCGTGGGTGTAAAGAGCAGGGGCTTCACACCTGCATTGATACCTCCGGTCATCTCGGGGCGGTGGTGGATGACGCCATGCTGGCTGATATTGACCTGGTGCTGCTGGATATCAAAGCCTGGAATCCCGAGGTTTATCAATCCCTTGTTAAGCAGCCTCTGCAGCCCACTCTTGATTTTGCCGAGCGACTGGCTGCTGCCGGCAAGCCCGTGTGGTTGCGCTATGTACTCGTTCCCGGCATAACGGATGTGCCCTCCGATGTTGAGAAGCTGGCTCGCTATGCTGCTGCGCTTGGTAACGTGCAGCGCGTGGATGTGCTGCCATTCCACCAGATTGGGCGTTACAAGTGGGAAGAACTCGGGCTGGACTACACGCTGGCAGACGTAGAGCCACCCGAGCAGGAACTCACCGACTCTATACGAGCCATTTTCCGCGCGAATGGTTTTGCTGATTGTACGTATTAACCCGTCATCCTTCCCCTCTTACCCATGAAATGTTTTAATCGCTTGTTGGTTATCCCTGCGTTGGCAGGGGCGTTGTTGCTGTCGTCCTGTGAGGAGGCAGTTTATGCTGTGGCTATCGTGTTAGGTATCATAGATGAGGCTACCGGCGGCGCAGATGAACGCCGTGCCAAAGCGCTTGCGGAGGCTCTGGAGGTGCTCAACGAAGATTCAGAGCTGGCGCTGAGTCCGGAGCAGAAGTTTTTCTTCTTATGCCAAAGGGGGCAGTTGGATGAGGTGGAAAAACGGTTGAAGGCAGGGCAATCGCCGAATTTTCTGGTTCCTGATCAATTATTTGCCATTAGTACGAGACGTTCACCGCTAATCTGGGCTGCGGAGAGAGACAACGAGGAGTTGTTACGCCTGTTATTGAAGTATGGGGCAGATGTGAACCAGCGCACGGAATCCGGGGAGACGGCGCTACATCGCGTTTTGATGCAGAGGGGGCTGCCCGACACGGATGTGGTAGAACTTCTCTGTGAGAATGGCGCTGATGTAAACGCCCCTGACTCTGAGGGGCTTGTGCCGTTGTATTATTGCCGGGAAAATAAGATAATGGATAATGTACTGGATGGTCACTACCGTTGTGAGCAGATACTCCGTCGCTACGGTGCGCGGGATGACGTGCCCTCCCCCGGTTTATTCTCGATGGCGGAGAAGCTCTATCTGAATAGCAGCCCTAAATGTGCCCATGATAATGTGGCGCCCGAGGTGAGGGCATACGCAGCACTGCAGGATATGCGGTACAATCTCATACCGTTTGCGGAGTCTGAGGCATGTGAACACCTGGCTGTTGTGAAAGGCTCGCAGAGGGGAACGGCAATTCTGTATGAACTGCTGGATAAATGCGCGGGTGACACTCGCCTGGCTCCCCTGTTGTTGGGCGCCGGGGTAGACCCCATGCAGATGAGCAGCTGTGCCTTCGGGCAGATTCGTGATTATGAATTTTTTTTCGGGGATACCGACCGCCGGAGAGTAATCCCCATTGATTCCCTGTACGAGTGGGTGGCAAATGTGGATAATGAGCAACTGCCGGCTTTTATCGAGACATTTTTCACGCAATGTCACCGCAGTGTGAATGAGCGCGATTCTCGGGGCGACACTCTGTTGCTGGCGGCTTTGCGCAGGTGTGGAGAGCATCGCCGCGTGGATGTGAATATCCTTCTGAGCAGCGGAGCTGAGGTAAATGTCGCGGCGCATGATGGACTTACTCCGCTCATGCAGGCGCATGGTAACATGTTGTCGGTGCTGCTGGCGGCCGGTGCTGATGTGCAAATGGTGGATTCTCAGGGAAATACGGCGTTGCATTATCTGATACCTTTTTACTCCCGCTGGGGAGATGAGGCTGAAAACCTTTCAGCCCTGTTGGCAGCAGGTGCGCGGCCTGATATCCGGAATAAGGACGGCAGGACTCCGGTCGATTTGTTGCGAGAACAATTTGAGAAACACAAATGGGATATGTTAGTTTCGCTTTCCTCAGCCGAAAGATGCCTCTCCTCTTACCGGTCTATGCTGAAAGAATACCATGAGGCGCTGGAGCTGTTGCAGAATGCCCGAAACTGAATAACATGCCCCTGTAGTCCGGTAACCTATTACTTGCCATTGAGATGTGTATATGGTATAACGATGGCGTGATGAGTGCGGATGAACCATGTGATACTTATGTGGATACCAGTTTTCTGATGAATGCACCCGGAAGGGAATACCTGCTGCAACAGAAATCTCAGGTCAAAGTCATCCGCACCGTCATGAGCGAACTCGCTCATCATGCCCAAAACCCGGAGTCGGTATTGGCGAGAGAATTGATGGAACAACAGCCAACGCTTTTTGATGTTTTTTCCACGGAGTTGTCGGAAGAACGAGACGCGCGTAAAGGCATGCCGGAGGGAAAGTTTATCTCGGCCGATAGTGTGTTCCGGCGTGTAGCCATACGCTGCATGGATACTGAAACAAATGTACGTTTTCTGACGGCTGATACGGCATTGGCCGAAACTCTCGCCGTATACCCAACGAGCCATATCACTTGTTTACTGCGCCAGAGAGGGGAGCTGGGTGATTGGCGCGTGATGCGCGAGAGAATGGCGAATGAGGCACAGCAAGCTATGCTTGACCGGTTGGGGGGCGCGGATGTGGTGCTGACGGCTTCTGTTCTTCGCTCACCGTATCTGCTCCGGTTCCTGCAGAATGTGCAGGCGGTGAATCCGGATAGGGAGTTATTGCCGATAGTGCATAAAATTTCCATTGATTCTGTGTTGGCGCGTGGTCATGTCTCACGTGAGGTGTTAGAGCTGCTGGATGACCGTCGGGTTGTGCGACGGGTGAGTGTAGAGACTCCGTATCGAACGGAAACAGCCATGCTTGACGCTGTGTATGGCGCCCGATGCCAGGGAAAAGATATTCATTTGTTGGTGGCAGATTGGGAACTGGCTGAGGCTATGGACGCGCGGAGTCGTGGCCACGAGTTGCGGGCGGATGTTGTGAGTTTCCGCTTGCTTACCCCATGGGGGGACACCATGCCGCTGCTGAAAGACTGGCGCCGGAGGCTGGAAGATGGCCGTGGCGTTTCTGAAACGGTACAAGCGGAATCATCGGCGACTGCCCTCATAGATAAAAGAACATTCACGGAGCAACCGCCCGAGACGCGAAAAACGGCACTGTCGATGGAGGACCTCGCACACCTTGCACATCAGTTCAACCCCAAAGTGGGCGTGCGGGTACGCCAGGGAACAGTGAAGACGATAGTGGAAGAATTGCGCGGGCTGAACCCTCAACAGCCGGAGGCTATGCTGGTGCTTGGTATTCTTTCTGCCCGTCGTCAGAATAAGCCGGAACTGGCCGAAGTGTTGATTTCCTCTGTTTCTGCCATCCATCCCTATTGTCTGGGGAATTGGTTCCGTGCGGGAAATGGTGCCGGCTCTCCCAAGTCTGCGACTATTGTGAAGAGTGATGTTTACTTCAGATTAACCAAGCGTATTATTGCCATCAGTCAGAACCTTGCACCTTGTACCGGGCTGGTTCAGCGCCTGAAGACGCTCCGCCCTCATGCTCCTGTACATGTGGATGAGCTGCTCCGGCAGGTGATGGCCAGGGGCGCTAAGTAGTTTTTTTGAAAGATTGGCGCTACTGATAACGTATTCTTATACAGAATAATTACTTCAATACTGACATGAAACCCATCTTCACCGCTATTTGTCTGGCTATTTGCGGGGGGCTCTCCGCCGCATTCGCCGAGGTTACCCCCACTGCCGATACTCAACTGGTGCAGCTGGTAAAACAGGTCGTGCACGACATGGATAACCTGCGAACCCATGCCGCTGACATCCGCGAGCTGCTGAAGCGTGGCGCAGACCCTAATGCCGTGTATGAGGGCAAGTCGCTCATGCAGATGACTGATGAGATATCGGATATGCAGCAGGCGTTCGTGCGCTATGAACTGAGCCTGGCAGGTGCTGAGGTGAGTGCCGAGCAAGCCCGGCAGATGCTGGAGTTCGGCGCGGTTTATGGCTACCCTGAGTTTGTGGCGCGTGCGTTAGCCTGTGGTGCTCAGGCGGATGGTATAGTGATGGCGCGCTATAATTTTGCCTGGGGTGAGAGCCTGCTGTACACGACTATAGATGGTTTCGAGTGTCACTACGATGGTGACGGTGTGGAGTGTGCCCGCCTGCTGCTGGCGGCCGGTGCTGACCCGAACCGAATAAACACGAAAGATGGGCTGGTGCCGCTGCTGAATTATCGCTGCACGCCCGAATTGCTCTCCCTGTTGCTGGAACACGGCGCTGACCCGAATGTCACCGATGCAGATGGTCGTAATGCGCTCATGCTGAGGTTCCGCTACCAGTGTCCCTATGCGGCGCAGGAACTGGTACGGGTGTTGGTGCGGGGCGGGTTGAACATCAATCACCGCGACTCTTATGGTATGACCCTGCTTGATTATGTGCTCGATATTGAGCGCAGGCGGCAGAAGGCTCAATCCGTTCACCCGAAAGAATGGAAAGAACTCGACGAGATCAAACAACTGCTGCGCTCCCTGGGGGCAAAGAGCGCAGCCGAGTTGAAGGAGTAAACGCGAGATAATCAGCGCACAAAGTGAGTCCAGGCGCGTGGCTCATCAAGGGTTGGGTGCGCCGGGCCCTGCGCGATACACTGCATTATCCACGCCAGATTACGGCCGAGATGGCGCATGGTCTGGCACCCCTCGGGGTCGAGCTGTACCTCGCCGGGGCGCATGCCGTAAATCAATCATGTTCCAGTAGAAGGAGCTGATGAGCGGCTGGTTGTTGTAGGTGATGTATTTGTTGAGCCGGTCGAGTGTGGTGGATGCCCCGCCACGGCGCGCTACGGCAATGGTGGCACCGGGTTTATAAGCCAGCTTGCTGCCGGCGGAGTAATACAGGCGGTCGAGCAGGGCACAGAGAGAACCGTTTGGCCCGGCAAAGTAGGTGGGACTGCCGATGACGATGGCATCGGCCTCATCGAGCTTGTCGTAAAGGGTGTTGTATAGCTCATCATTCATGCCGCAGCGACCGGTTTTCAGGCAGCGTCGGCAACCGATGCAGCCCTGTACGGCTTTGGTCCCCAGTTGGATGATTTCTGCCTCTGCTCCACCGGCGCGGAGCCCTTCGGCCACCATGCTGAGGGCGTGGAAGGTGTTGCCCTCGGCGTTGGGGCTACCGTTGATGAGAAGTGCTTTCATACCCGTGAGGGTAGCATAATTCAGCTTCGTTCGCAAGAAAAAAGCTTGCAAATTATACTGGGTCTGCTAAGCTGACTCTGTTAGGATATTAACTCAACCCGAGATGAACGAGAACGGCCCGCCACCTGATATCGCCCAATCTGCTGCAAATGCCGGAAAGGCATTGTTCGGCAGGTGTGAGTATGTGCAGGATGGCGATTCATTCCGGTTGGCTGTTGCGGAAAGCGGTGAGGTGTTGCGCGTGCGCCTGTATGGCATAGATGCTCCGGAGAAGGGGCAGCCATACGCCGGTCAATCCCGCCGATTGCTTGAAAAACTGATAGTCGGTCGCAAGGTGAGGGTAGAAGTGGTGGAGGTTGACCGTTATGGGCGGTGTGTGGCTCGGGTGTACGTGCGGGATGTTTATGTGAATATCGAAATGCTGAAAGCCGGTCTGGCCTGGCACTACAGTTACCATGCAAAGGCTGCCACGAATGCTCAACTGGCACAGGCTGCTGACGAGGCGAAGAAAAATGGCCTTGGACTATGGGCGGAAGCCGCACCTGTCTCTCCCCGCAATTATCGCCGTGCCAATGGAACCGTGCATGAAAAAGCGATGAAAAAACATCGCCCCTCTGCTGACAGCAGACCGCCAGGTATCAAAATGAAACTGGGCATGATTTTGTGTATTGCTCTGATGGTGGGTGCTGCCGCCATGGCGTATGTAACACGGGAATCACCACCGCCGGAAGCTGAGCTCAAGACGTTAAGCCCCTGGAGAACAGCCCCCGGTTCTTCACACAAGTATACACCACGAACTGTTAAACGACAAGCTCAGGCAATGAACGGCCTGTGTGAGTACGTGCATGACGGCGACACACTGAGCTTTATCCCTGACGGTGATGGCCGTGAGCTTCGTGTGCGGTTGCATGGGGTGGATGCACCGGAAAAAGGACAGGCGTTTGCTGATGAGGCTCGGCAGTGGTTACGCAGCCAAGCGCAGGGAAAGCAGATTCGGCTGCTTGTGAAAGATATCGACCAGTATGGGCGTTATGTCGCTCGTGTTTACGTGGGGGAAAGCTGTATGAACAGTGAAATCCTGCGGCTGGGATTCGCAATGAGGTATGAGAAATATTGCGATCCGGTGCAGGATGCTGACCTGGCGTCGGCAGAAGCCACAGCGCGCGATGCGCGCCGTGGCTTGTGGGCGGATGATGATTTTATCAATCCGCGTGAGCACCGTCGCCGTTACGGTACTGTGCATGATAAACACTGAGAGCCCCCCTCGGTGCCTCACAATGCCCCGGGTTGCCAGAATCGGCGCGCCTGCTCGTTGGTCAGCCCCCTCATGCTCAGGTAACGCGTGCGCAGCAGCTCCGGCGAATGATGTCCCATTTCGACTTGTAGCTGGGGGAAATTGTGCCAGCGCTTGACATGGTAACTTGCGAAGGTGTGCCGCAGTACATCCTGCTGCCAGGGGATGGTGCCGGCTGCGACTCGCAGACGTTTCCAGCGCCGCAACCAATCCGGCGGGCAGATGTTGCCGTGTTCCTGTTTGCCGTAGTCCCTGAGCCAGCGGCGTAGCACGGGGTAAAGGGTGACATGACGGCACCCCCCGGTTTTACTGTGCCGGGCCCGCAAGGTGATGATGTGTTCCTCCCAGTTGATGTCGCTCCAGTCGAGTCGCTGGATTTCGGCCGGGCGTATGCCGGCCCAGAGCATGAGCCCGAGCGGCGGCATGCAGGGGCGGTGTTCCGGTTGCCGCGCCGTGTTCAGCAGGGTGCATAGTTGCTCCCAGGGCAGGGGGCTGATTTCACTCTCTTCAACATGTTGGCGGGTAAGTACTGCCACAGGATTCGTGGTGCAATAGCCATTGCGCAGACTGATTTCAAAAAGATTGTGGAGTATGCGCCGCGCCTTTTCCTGCTGTCGGGTGGTGGGAAAGACTGTGCTGATAGCCCGCTGGCAGTCACCGGAGCTTATCTTGCTCAGGCTTTGGTTGGCCAGTTGGGGGCAGTGCCTGATGAGTCGCTCACACACATTGCGGAACTCTGCCCGGGTGCGCGGACGCCGGTTGGCTTTCTGTGGAACGGCTGCTGAAACTGCTGTCGAAAAACTGACGTCCGTTTGCTTCGGCTCACGGAAATCAAACTTGCTCCATACGCGCTTCAAGGCGCTCTGTATCGGTATTATGCCCATGTAAGTACAATTTTTTGTTAAGTGTTAGAAAGCGGATTACTAATCCGTTGTCAAGAGCGAATTCGGTAAATGTTCATTTTTCGTCACTTTTGAACAAATCTCAGAGAATGTTGTCTAAACTTAAGCAAAAAATAAACCTAACGAAAATCTGCAATGTGTAGATGGTAAGTGGGTTGTGATTCTTTGCATGTGCAGCGGATTAGTAATCCGCTATACTTTTTGGCGTCAGTAGCGTATAAAACATAATCCCCCAAAATAAATAACATGGCGAGTCGAAAAGTATGTACATTCCGATACACGAATGAAATGCAGCGAGTTATGAATGAAGTCATGAGTGAGCTGAAGTTAGACAGAACCTCAGTCATCAAGTTAGCGCTGTATCACTTTACTGCCTACATGTCGCAGGAAGAGCACAAATCAGTTAACCTTCGGGAATTGGTGGAAATGCTGGAGCGAAACGCACCGTCACACTTTCCTTCGTTTGCCGTGTTTGGGGACGAGTAAGCTTTATTTTTGCTTTTCTTGTTCCGGTACGTGTGTTTTTTTCTTGACTGGAGGTATATGCGTGTGCCAGAATGTCAACCGTTATGAGTGCATACTACATTGTGAAACCCGGTTCACAGGAACCGATGGGCCCTATGAGCGCGGAGCAAATTCGCCAAGGTGTAATGGCCGGTACCATTACCATGGATTACCTTTTCAGTACCCCCGGTGCAACTGAGTGGAAACCGCTTGCTCAGCTGCCGGGGTTGAATATGGGCGTACCCGGGGCATCGGTTGCTCCTGCCGGGCCGCGACCGGACAATTACCTTGTCTGGAGCATTCTGGTGACAATACTGTGCTGCTGGCCGCTGGGGATTTATGCTATTATTAAGTCTGCCTCCGTCAATGGCCTGTGGGAGCAGGGCAAGTGCTCGGAAGCTCAGGCAGCAGCGAATTCCGCTAAAACGGCTTGCATCTGGAGTGCCGTGCTGGGTGTTGTTGTAACCGTGCTTTATGTAATCGCGGTGGTTGGGGCCGAGGCCTGATAAAGTAATTTTACAGGCTTGCGCCTTAATAAAAATCGGGTGGTCGAAGCTGAATAGCTCCTATGGAATTACCACCATTACCCCCTGCCAAAGTCCCTGTGGTCAGCGGCAGGGGGCGATTTTCTGCCAGATGCCTGCTGTTGCTCAGCGCTCTTTTTCTGTTGGCTGTTGTCGTTGTTGCCGTGAGTTGCCCTGAGCAACTGTCGTGGCTGGTGCGCGATATTTCGCCGGGGTGTACTTTTCGGCGCATAACGGGGATAGCCTGTCCCGGTTGTGGGGGAACTCGCGCCGCCCGGGCACTACTGCACGGTGATATAATGGGTGCTGTGCACCATAATTTACTGTTGCCGATAGGTATCGCTGCGTTTCTGGCCGAATATGTGCGCTTGTTTTTGGTGCACTTTACCCGGTTGCCGGATTGGGCGGAGCACCGCAGCCACACCCGATTGTTTGTGGTCTATTCGTGGGTTGTGGTGGGGTGGTTTGTACTCCGCAATCTGTTCGGAATATAAGCCCAGCTCAGTTTTTGCGACGTCGGGTAAAGATAATTGCAGCTGTAATCCAGAGCAGCAGAGCAGCTGTAGAAATCCCCAGCATGATGGCCCAGCCGAGCTTATAGAGCAGGGTGAGCGCAAGTGCAGTCCACAATCCGCCGCCCATGATAGGCTCATGCAGTAACTGTTTGTACCCGAACGCCTGCGTAGCGCAGGTTTTGCTCTCGGGATCGGCCGCGCGCAACAACAGCAGCCCGGTGGCGGTTACGCCCAGCGATTGTCCAAACTCGGCAATCGCGCACTCAAACCACGACTCGCGGAACAGGTGGCGCGCTACAACCATCACCATGAAGAGTGAAAGCAAGGTACCCAGCACAATGAGCAGCAGCAGCCCCACCCAGTTGTCGAGCACAACCTGAACCTTAATTGTAGCCATGGCTGATACTACAAGAAAGTCAAGTGCCGCACCGGATATACGCTGCATTTGCCCGTGGTCAATCAGCTGGTGAACTTTCACGCGCTGCGCCAGTTTCTGCATGAGTAATCCGCCAATCATGCAGAAGGGGAACAGCGGGAACCCCTTCAGCAGCACTACCGCGCCATCGGCTCTGCAGGCAGATTCGAGCGCCATGAGCCCCTCGCGCATGCCGTACCCGGTCAGGATGGCAATGCCCACCAAAGCAATGTGCCAGGCCAACGAATCAATAGAGTCACAGTATACTGTCTGCACGCCGGCAGCAGGTTGCTCTTCTTTGGTGTAAATACCTCGTTGCTGCAGTTTGCCCTGCTCATCGAAACGACGAATATTTTGAATGTAACCGCGACGTGCGGCCCAGTTGACCAGCACAATACCCAGAATAACAGCCAGCAGCATGCCTGCGGTTGCCATGGTGTAACCCAGGGCTATACCGTCTTCCCACCCGAAAGCCTCAAAGCTCTCCGTCATGCCGCTTACCGTACCGTGACCTCCCTGAAACCCAATCTCGAGCAGGTTGCCGAATCCTTCGTTCACTCCGAAAAACGGCAGCAGAATGAACCCGACTGTTGCAAAGCCAATGACATATTGCCCCCAAGCCAGAATCTGCCCGAAACACAGCTGAGGGAATGCCACTCGCACCACTTTTGCAATAGGTGGGGTTATTACCCCCAGAAACAGCGTGGCAAACACCACGTTTATCATGAACCCCGGTAATTTCCCCACTGTATTTACTACGTCCGCCGGCAGCATGTCCGGAAAACACTGAAAAATCACCAGCCCGATGAATCCTCCGATTACTGAGCTGGGCAGATAGCAGCGTTGCAGTAGCGGTATAACTGTGCGCAACACCTTGCCAGCTACCAGTAGGGTAGATAATAAGCAGAACACAAATATGGCTGTCATGATTGAGAATGTGGTGTTTTTTCTGGTGGATTCTCTTCTGTCTGAACAGAATCTAACACATGTGCTGTCAATTGTCAAGTGGGAATAAACCAGGGCAAACGCATTGGAGTAGTGTCATGCAAAACAGGTCATACAAAAACAGCCTTAAGCACCTCTAACGCAAAATCTTCCTGCAAGGCAGCCTTAAATTTCATTGACCGGTAGGACAACTTCGTTGGGTGCGTATCCTT
>JAZNVF010000051.1:0-35408 GCA_045592685.1 Akkermansia sp.
AAGCCGGTATCTCTCCGGATCTTCGCACGGGTACCCTCTCCGACGCTCAGCTGACTAAGATTGTACAGGCTATCACCAGCAATAACATCATCATCGAGGGTGACCTCCGTCGTGAGAAGCAGCTGGCCCTGAAGCGTCTTACCAGCATTAACTGTCTGCGCGGCATCCGCCACCGCAAGGGTCTCCCTGTTCGTGGTCAGCGCACCCGCACCAATGCCCGCACCCGCAAGGGCCGCAAGAAGACTGTCGGCGCCAAGAAGTAATTAACCCCTTACATACAAGATACTGAAAATGGCTGAAGAAACCATACAGGAAGTAGTAGAGACTGTGGCTCCCGCTGTTGAGGCTCCCGCCACCGAGGCTCCCGCCCCTGCTGAGCAGAAGAAGCCCGAGGGTCGCCGCGATATCTTCGCTGAGCTCGGTCTCGTGGACGATGACGACAAGGTCAAAATCCTGAAGGCAAAGGGCAGCAAGAATGTGACCACGGGTATCGTGCACATTTCCTCCACTTTCAACAACACCGTCGTGAGCGTAACCGACCTCAAGGGTAACGTCATCGGCTGGTCCTCCGCCGGTAAGCTCAACTTCAAGGGCAGCCGCAAGAGCACCGCTTATGCCGGTCAGGTTGTTTGCCAGGACGCTTGCCGTCAGGCCATGGGCCACGGCCTCAAGGAGGTCGAGGTTCGTGTGAAGGGGCCGGGTTCTGGTCGTGAGTCCGCCGTTCGTGCCGTGCAGACCATGGGTCTTGAGATTTCGTCCATCGCCGACGTGACTCCCATCCCCCACAACGGTTGCCGTCCGCCCAAGGCTCGTCGCGCCTAATAGCAGTTTAATAACCCAGAAGAAAGATTACACAAGATTATGGCTCGTTACACAGGTCCTACCGCCAAGATCAGCCGTCGTTTCGGTGTTGAGCTCTTCGGTGCCAGCAAGGCTTTTGCCCGTCGCCCCTTCCCCCCGGGTCAGCACGGTGCCCGCGCCGGCCGCAAGAAGAAGTCCGACTACGGTATCATGCTCGCTGAAAAGCAGAAGCTCCGCTTCATGTACGGCGTGCTCGAGGGTCAGTTCCGCAAGTACTATGAGGAAGCCTCTCGCCGTTCTGGCGTGACCGGCGAAATCCTCCTGCAGCTGCTGGAGCTCCGTCTCGACAACATCATCTACCGCCTCAACTTCGCCAACACCCGCGCCGCTGCCCGTCAGATGGTGTCCCACGGCCACGTGACCGTGAATGGCAAGAAGGTGAACATCGCCTCCTACAGCTGCAAGCCCGGCGACGTAATCGCTGTTGCTGCCAAGGCTCGCTCTCAGGCTCTTGCCAACCGCGCTCAGGAGCTCCCCGCCAGCGCTGTGACCCCCGATTGGCTCGAGGTGGATGCCGCCAAGCTCTCCGCCAAGGTGGCTCGCATCCCCTCCATGGAGGAGATTGCCCCCATCGTCAACGTGCAGCTCATCGTGGAGTTCTACTCCCGCTAAAATCTGCGCTCAGGCGTTTTTCTGCAACCCCTGTCTTCCGTGTGGAGGGCAGGGGTTGTGATTTGGGATTTACAATTTACGATTTACGATTTACGATTTACGATTTGGGATTTACGATTAGGGGGAGGGTGTTGCATGCGAGGGGGGGGAGGGCGCTGTGCCTGTAGGCGCGAGTTTTTGTTATGCGTCGTGTAAAATCAGTGTATTTCGCACTTTCTGCTTGAATATATAGCGAGAGGGTGTAGAATAGGGGTGTTATGCTAGATATCCGAGTTGTCAGGGAAAATCCTGAATATGTGAAAGAGCGTGTTCGCCTGCGCGGCGGAGACCATTGGATGCTTGTAGACAAGGTGCTTGAGTGTGATGTGAAGCGCCGCAATGCCGAGACGGAGAAGCAGGCCCTTTCCTCCGAGCGCAACAGTTCTTCCAAACTCATAGGCCAGATGATGAAAGAGGGGCGCCGCGAGGAAGCTGAGGAGCTCAAGAAACGCATGAGCGAGGTGGGTGACCGAATCAAAGAGCTGGATGCTGTGGCCACTGCTGCTGCCGAAGAGCAGGAGAACCTGCTGCTCAACATCCCCAATATGCCGCACGATGGTGCTCCCATCGGTTCGGATGAGAGCGCCAACCCCGAGCTGCGTGTGTGGGGCAGCAAGCCCGAGATTGCAGAGCCGAAAGATCACGTGCAGATTGCAACGGCTCTGGGATTGCTTAATTTTGAGGATGCTGCCCGCATCTCCGGTTCCGGTTTCATTGTGTACCGTGGGCTCGGTGCCCGGTTGGAGCGCGCGCTCATCAACTTCCTGCTCGATACCCAGACCCGCGAGAACGGCTACCAGGAGGTGGGCGTACCCTTCATTGTGAAGCGCGAGTGCATGTATGGCACCGGTCAGTTGCCTAAGTTCGAGGAGGATATGTACGGACTTGAGGGTAACAGCATGTTCCTGGTACCCACAGCCGAGGTGCCGGTGACCAATCTGTGCAGGGATCGTATTCTGAAAGAAGCCGATTTGCCGGTTAAAATGACCGCCTACACTCCCTGTTTCCGCCGCGAGGCCGGTTCTGCCGGTCGTGAGAACAAGGGCATGATTCGTGTGCACCAGTTCGACAAGGTGGAGCTGGTGGAAATCTGCCGCCCGGAGGATGGTTTTGCAGAACTCGAGAAACTTACCGGACATGCCGAGAGTATTCTGCAGAAACTCGGTCTGCACTATCGCGTGATTGAGCTGTGCACGGGCGACGTGGGCTTTTCTTCTGCCAAGACCTATGATATCGAAGTCTGGGCACCCGGCCAGGGTAAATACCTGGAGGTATCGAGCTGCTCCTGTTTCACCGACTATCAGGCTCGCCGCATGAAACTGCGCTACAAGGATGCCGATGGAAAGATGCGCGTGCCCTATACCCTCAATGGCTCCGGCACGGCTCTCCCGCGTCTGTACGTGGCGCTGCTCGAACAGTGCCAGCAGCCAGATGGCTCCGTGCGTATTCCCGCTGCACTTGTGCCCTATTTCGGGGCGGAATCTATAGCACCCGGTTCATAAAATATCCACAGCCGGCAGCAGCTGCGGCAGCTGCCGGCTGAACTCAGCAAGTCTCTTACTCCCTCTCTTTCAGCCAGAACTCATACAGCCAATCTCTCACACTATGTTCGACATGATAGCAAGCATGGGCCCCATTGCCTGGCTTATGATTATATGCGCCGTCATCGCCATGACCGTGGTGGGCGAGCGCTTGTTTTACTTTCACCGGGTCAATATCAACTCAGAGGACTTCCTGCGCGGCTTGTCTGCTCTTCTGCGCAGCGGGCAGTACAATGAGGCTCTGCACGAAGTGCGACTGCTGCCGGGGCCGATGGCCCGCGTGGTCGAGGCCGTACTTTCCCGCCCGGAGCTTACGCGCAATGAACTGCGCGATATAGCGCTCGAAGCTGCAGAGCTGGAGGTGTTCCGCGTAGAGCGCTACATACGCAGCCTGATGGCCTGCACCACTCTGCAGCCGCTGTTGGGTATACTTGGCACTGTTCTGGCACTGGTAGAGTTCTACGAGCAGCCCGGAATTACCGATGGTGCAGCTACCATGCCTGTGGTTGCTGAGACTCTTACCCGCGCTTTGCTGCTTTCGGCAGGTGGTATAGCTATGGCTATTCCCAGTTACATCTTCTACACCTACCTCGTGGCTCGCGCTCGCAAGACGGTAAACAACATCGAGCGTGCAGGGCTTGAGTGCGTGCATATCATCTGCGACGCTCGCGAGCGCGACGCCCGTACTGCTGCTCGTTCCGCAGAAAAATCCACAGGTACCTGCCGCGGCGGCAAGTGCTCCGCCGAGCGCTCTGAATCCGCTGCAGAACCCACAGACCCAGCTGCCGAATAACCCTCTTACCGCTCGCTGCTGCCGCCATGCGCCGTGTACGTTCCAAACTTCAGGACTCTGCGACTCCGGTTGTCGCTCTGGCTGGTATCAACCTAGTACTTTTGCTCTGCCTGTGTGTGCTGCTCAATACCCACCGTCTGCCCAAGTACGGGCTCAATATCTGCCCGGCAGAATCGCACTTTGTTCTGGCGCGTTATGACCGCTCGCATTCGCATGTCATTACCATTACCCCGGGCGAGTGCCCACGCCTTTATCTGGAGGACTATGAGATTCCCGGTGGGGTACAGGGGCTGGAACCCCTGCTCAAGAGTTGGGATGACGGCTACCCCAGCCGCGTGTCGGTCATACTCGTGTGCGATGCCGCCGTTCCTGTCGGTGTTGTGCAGCAAGTGGCAGACCGCGTATTGCTGCATGGCTTTAACTTTTCCCTGTCTGCCCGACCGGCTATTAAGTAATGCCTGAAGACGAACACAACCTGGTGTACCACACGCGCTACCAGCGCCCGTTACGCGGGTGTCTGTGGGTGTTTGTGGTGGTTTCTGTGCTGACGGTGACTGCACTCATGCTGCTGGTTCGGGTAAGCCTGCCCAAACCTATACCGCCAGCCAGAGTGGGGAATGTGCAGTATAGAGATGACGATTTGCTGCACTTACAGGTAGTGTTGCGCAGTGCCATGCCGTTGCCCTTGCCGGCCTATGTGGATCCGGCTCGGCGAGAGGAGGCTGCGGCACAGGCCCTGCCGGTGCATTTCACACCCAGTCTGCAAAGCGCGCCACCGGAGCGAGTGTTCAACACAGCTCATGATTCCGCAGTGCTCGATGCAGCGAATCTGCTTTCCTTGCCCCCGGAGGGGCTGCAGGATACCCCGCCTGAGGCGGATGGAGAGGAGGTGCTGCCATGATTGATTGGTTGGAGTGCTCTCCCTCGGAGTTTTTTCAGTACTTTGCCGTTGCTGTTTTTGTGCTGCTCATGTGCGTGGTCGTGCCTGTGCAACTGGCAGCAAAGCTGCGCCGTATACGCTTGGGGCGTGTGCGTATCACCTGCCGTATATGCGGTTACCGTTTTCTGCGCACCGACCCCGAGGCAACTTGCCCCCATTGCGAGTCGCGTAACAGGTAATTGGCTGTCTATTTGATGATGGTAAGTCTTTTCTGCCTGCGGATGGCTATGAACCCGCCGGGCAGGCAGCGGCGGGATGGGGTGGCCTCTGCCGGCAACATGGCATCTATGGCCAGCACCATCGCCTCATCTACCCCGGGCACACCCTGTTGCAGCAGGTAGCGGCGTAATATGGCCTTTCGCAGGGGGAGGGGTTGCCCGAGAACAAAGGGCAGGTAGAGCCGCCCTTGCGGGTCTTCGCTGGGTAGAACTGCCAGGGCGGAGTCCAGAGCAAGCAGGGTTTCGCTTTGCAGGCGAGCGCTGCGATTGATGATGGGTACCACATCCCGCCCCATCGCTCGGTTGAGAGCCGGCAATACCTCCAGCCGCAAGCGATTGCGGGTGACATCCGGCACGGCATTGGTCGAGTCATCCCGCCAGCTCAGACCTCGCTCCGTCAGCCACTCTGTGAGCTGAGCACGGGTGTATTCCAGCAACGGCCGCAGCCAGGTACAGCCCTCGGCTTGGGTGATTGCTTCCATACCTCGGGGGCCTGCCGAACCTCTCGCCATGCGGAACAGAACAGTTTCTGCCTGATCGTCGGCATGGTGGGCCAGTGCAATAGCGGCCCCGTGACGGGTTGCTGCCTCTTTCAATATAGCACGGCGGGCCAGGCGTGCTGCCGTTTCGAGAGATTGCCCGCTCTCGGCGGCAAGGGCCGGGGCATCTATACGCTGCTCTTCGTAGGTAATTTTCAACTGTGCGCAGAGCTTTCGGCAGAAATCAGCATCGCCATCGGCCTCTGCCCCGCGTATACCATGGTGTACATGTAGGGCGATGAGCTTGCAGCCTTGCTCTGCCAGTAGGTGCAGCAGGGCTACGGAGTCACGCCCGCCACTCAGACCCACCACAAGGGGGCCTGTGCAGTAACTGGGGGGGATGGTCAGTTTTCCGGTGCTCATGTGCTTCGGTCGGGGTATTGAAAATCCGGCTGGCCATGTAGCGAGCCGGATTTTTTTGAGTGCTTTGGTAATAATTAAATGAACCGGTCAGTTTATTCCTCTTCTGAGTCACCATCTTCTTTGGCTGCTTTTTGAGCCTTTTTAGCGATGGCGGGAGCGATGCGCTTGAAGAGTTGCTCGGCTTTCACGGTTTCCGGGTCAATTTCGTATGCCTTCACCATACCGCTGGCGTAGAGCACGCAAATGGTGTCCTGGTGGCGACCGAGGGCGGGCATGACCTGCTTGGTGAAGCTCTTGAGATCAGTTACGCTTTGCCCTTTTACCGGATTGCCGTCAGAGAGCCAGGGCAGGGTGTCGAGATTCTGCTTGGCTGTTGTGCGAATGCAGGAGTTCGGGTTTTCGGGGTCTTCACTGGCATCTGTCCACGACACGTAGGAGATGCTCCGTGTGTCGGCCGCGAAAGTGTCGCCATCCACGTCAGGCTGGTGGCCGGGGCAGTGGAAGAGTGAGGGCACTTTCATCTTGCCATTTTTGCCCTGGGGCAGTACTGTACCATCCATTTCGGGAGCGATAGAGAGCCACCAACCGTCACTCTCATTGTAGTCGGTGTCTTCATCGTCATCCATACCGCTGGTCGGCAGCAGGTGGCTGTGAGCCATGTCGCGTGAGTACTTTTCGCCAACCATGCCCAACTGGTTCAGGTTGCTGCGGCACTCAGTTACATCTGCTGCATTCATCTGACTGATGATGAATGGTGTGCCGATGCCGGCCAGAGCTCCCAGAATAGCGATTACCACAATAAGCTCGATGAGCGTAAAGCCGGTGGCGCGGCGCTTAAAACTGATTTTCATAACGTCAATAATCTACCATACTGCGCCCGCGATGGCAAGTCAAATCAGCTGCAACGTATTTGATTAATTGCGTGCTTCTTTCCGGAATAAAAAAAACAACAGACCCCGCGGCTTGTGCCGTGGGGTCTGCGGGAAAATCCGTGGAGTTTCAGGCTCAGATCTGACCGTAGAGGGTCTGACCCTTGGAGAGCAGATCGTCGGCAGCAACCTGCAGACGCTCGCAGATGCCCTGCTCGCCCTTCTTCAGGTAGGAGCGGGGATCGTAAACCTTCTTGTTACCCACTTCGCCGTCAACCTTCAGCATGCCGTCGATGTTCTGGCACATGTGCAGAACGATGGGCTTGGAGAAAGCGTACTGAGTGTCGGTGTCGATGTTCATCTTCACCACACCGTAGGAGATAGCCTCGCGGATGTCGCAGAGGTCGGAGCCGGAACCGCCGTGGAATACCAGGCGCATATCCTCACCGTGCTTCTCCTTCACCACGGCCTGACCGTCGCGCAGGATGGTGGGCTTGAGCTTCACTGCACCCGGCTTGTACACGCCGTGCACGTTGCCGAAGGTGGCAGCCAGCATGAACTCACCCACGCCGTTGAGGGTCTCGTAGGTCTGCAGCATGTCAGCGGGGGAGGTGTAGAGCTTCTCAGCGGGAGCGCCGGAGGTATCTACGCCGTCTTCCTCACCACCAACAACACCGATTTCAATCTCGAGCACGATACCCAGCTCGGCGCACTCGGCAAGCAGCTGCTTGGAGAGCTCGAGGTTCTGAGCCATGGGCAGGGCGGAGGCGTCCAGCATGTGGGAGTTGAACAGGGGGCCTTTGCCCTCGGCGATGCGCTTCTTGCTCTCGGCAAGCAGGGGGCGCAGGAAGCTGTCTACCTTGTCAGCCTGGCAGTGGTCAGTGTGCAGAGCAACGAATACGTTGTACTGCTCGGCGAGGCGATGCACAGCCTCAGCCAGTACGATGGCGCCAATGGCGGAATCTTTCACAGCGGTGCCGGAAGCGAACTGGCCGCCACCCAGGGAAATCTGGATGATGCCGTCGGACTTAGCCTCGGCAAAAGCCTTCAGAGCGCCGTTGATCACCTCGATGGTGGTCACATTGATGGCCGGATAGGCATAGCCTTTAGCCTTGGCCGTATCAAGCATCTTGATGTACTGTTCTTGTGTAGGTACAGGCATGGTACTTATTTCGGTTAATCGTTTTAAGAGTGCGGGCCCGGCCCGCATTTCACGGGCACATTTTACCTTGCAAGTCCCTTTCTGGCAAGCAAAAAGTGATGTCTACACCGATTTTTGCCCGGCATAGGGTGGTCATGGCTCAATATATCCCACATAGGGAAGGTTGCGGTAATTGCCGTTGTAGTCCAGGCCATAGCCGACGAGGAACTTATTACCGCAGTGCAGGGCGCAGAAGTCCGCAGTGGTGCCGGTTTTGTTGCAGCCTTTTTTGGTAATAGCCACAGCAGTTGCCACGGTAGTGGCGCCGCCTGCTCGCAGCGCGGCACATACTTCTTGCAGGGTTAATCCGGTATCCAGCACATCATCAATCACCAGCACTCGTTTACCCTGACAGTCGGGCAGGGCATTGTGCCAATGTAACCGCCCCGTGCTGTCCGTGCCCTCGTAGCTGGAAATGCGGATGGTTTGCAGGGAAAAGTTTACCGGCAGCAGCCGCAGCAAATCTGCGGCAAACCATATTGCCCCATTCAGCAGACACAGTGCTGTCACCGGTTCATCTGCTCCGAAATAGGTTTGCACCTCGCGTGCCACGCGCTTTACGCCGTCGGCTATCTGCTCACTGCTGAAAAGGGGGATAATTTGCATGATGGATAATGTCTGATGTGATAAGATTTTAAGAAGTGGTGGCTGTGTGATTGAGTTTTCTTATTTTGTGAGCTGGTGGGCCAGCCATTCATGGCTCCCGGTTCAGGTAGTCCCCGGGTGTTTTACCGTGGTTGTCGAGCAGGGTTTCATCTGCTCCGTGAGAGACCAGCAGCTCATACATCGGACGGTTTCGCAGCCGGCCGGCTATGTGCAGAGCCGTAAAATCGTGCTCCACATCGGGGTATACTTGTATGGAGCGATAGTTGACCTGTGCGCCGTGTTGCAGCAACCAATCGACCACAGTTGGTCGATTGGCCTGAACGGCACACATCAGCAGGGAGAATCCCTGTTTGAAATCCCCGCATTCGATATCGCACCCGCCCTCCAGCAATGCCTGCAGCACGGGTATATTACCCGCTATCACTGCCTTGTGCGGCAGGCTGTACGGGCCGCTTGCACCCGTACGTGCCGAGGCCCCACGGGCAATAAGCATGCGTACTTTTGCAGCATCTCCGCTATCGACAGCAAACTGCATGGGCGCTGCTATTCCCTGTGTGGAATTTACGTCGATATCGTATTTATTAATCAGCGCCTCCACATCAGCCGCGCTCATGTTCGGAGCCTCCAGCGCGCCGCAGAGCATCTGCCATTTCTCGCGGGGCGTCAGTTCCTCCGCAAAGGGATTCAACCACGCGGTCAGGGCTATCAGAGCCGCTATCAGAATCAGGGAGAAAATGCGTTTCATGCTTTCGGAGTGAGTGCTGAAATCTATTCTCTGCCGCCGGCGGCACGTATCAGCTCAGCACATTCGGTGTGGCCATAGTGGATTGCCCTGAAGAGGGGAGTCTTGCCTTCCTTGTCCGTCTTGTTGACGTCGATGCCGGGTGCAGCCAGCAGGAGCTTCACGCACTCGGCGTGGCCTTCGTCTGCCGCCCAGCAGAGGGGCGTGTCACCAGATGAGTCTGTTAGGTTGACGTCGATGTCGGGTGCGGCCAACAGGAGCAGTACACACTTGGCAAGGCCATCGCCGGCCGCCATGTGGAGGGGGGACCAGCCATGCTCGTCGGTTGTATTAACATTTGCTCCGGCAGTGATGAGCAGGGCCAGACGTTCGGGCGAATGATAGTCGGTGAGTATCGTGGAGTCGTATTGCTCTTCATTGATACCGAGCTCTTGCAACAGATGTTTGGCCTGTTCTTTTTCTGCTGTAGCTTTCTGTTTAGCAGCCTCTGCTTCCTGTGCGATGCGTGCTTCTTCATTCACCCGGTGGATGTGCCAGGCTGTTGCGCTGCCGACAAGCCCGAGCAACAGTGCTGCTGCCGTCAGGATGATGAGGCGTGCGTGCCGCCGGCGTTGCGGCAGGGTGTGTAGCCAGATGGCTGAAACATTGTCAGATTTGCCCAGTGCGGCACTGACAGCCTGCTGCCCCATGCTGTTGAGCAATTCTGCATGTGCTGCGGGGGTGGCTGCCTGCCAGTGGCTCATATCCCAGAGTTTTTCCGGCAGTTGGTTCCATAGCCCGTCGCAGCAAAGCAGGAATCGGTCGTTTTTTTCATACCCCCCCGAGCTGACGTGAGGCTTGATTTGGGAGGAACCACCGAGAGCCTGTGTGAGCACACTCTGGTCGGGGTGGTTACGGGCTTCTTCCGGCGAGACTTCTCCGCTTTTTATAAGGATGCGCAGCAGGGAGTCGTCTACTGTGAGCTGTTGCCAGGTGTTGTTGTGAGCCAGGTAGGCACGGCAGTCGCCCACGTTGGCTACGGTGTAGTGACCGTTGCAGAGGTAGAGGGCGACGATAGCGCATTTGCCGCTCAGTTTGGCTGAGCCACCGGCGTGTTTGATGATTTCCCTGTGAGCCGCGATGAGTCCCTGCGAAAGGATTTCGGCTGCTTGTTCCGGGGGGGCTCCGGTGGTCAGTCTGTTGCTCCAGATTTGCTGCATGGTTTTTACAGCAAGCTGCGAGGCCCGCTCACCCCCGGAGTGCCCGCCGGCACCATCGGCCACAACTGCCAACGTAGCGTTATCGGACTTCCAGCATCCTTCGTGGTCCTGCTGACTGCTGCGATCGCCGATGAGGGATATGGCCGCGTAGTGGTCGGCGAGCGGCGACGGGGGCTGAATGTCAACGACGATAATGGTTGTGTTGTCCTGGTGTGGGGATTGCAGCAGCATGAGTTTGTTCATGAGCAGGGTACATACCTCATTCGGCGGGGCGTTGCGTACCTCGGGGCTGTTGAGCAGGGGCTCCCAGCCGGTATTGATGAGCGGTTGCAAACCATCCGACGCGATGATGTAGCGATCACCCATGCGGCATGAGTCCGGGGGCGCTACTTCGGCGTCCACATACTCATCACCACACACGGCAGCGTAGAGCGCATGGCGTGGCCCGGGGGCGGCGGCAGCGGCCTCCGGGGTCATTTCTCCGGCGTTGACCCGGCGCTCCAGTTCCCACTGCCAGGTATGAGCCGTATTGATTTTGGTGATACGGTTACCTTGTTGCAGATAAAGGAGAGAGTCGCCAACATTGAGCCAATGAACGCCGTGATTGCTGATGCTCAGGGCGATGAATGTGGCTCCGGCTTCGTGGTCGATTCTGCCTTCGCGCTTCTGGTCACCGAGGGATTGGTTGGCATAGGCCAGAGAATTGGCCAGTAGCTCAGGCGATGGGGGGGAATCTGTGCTGCGAGCCACATAGGCGCAGAGAAAGCTGTCGATGAGGTGGCGGCTGGCTTTTTCGCCGTCAGCTACGCCCCCCATACCATCTGCGAGAATGGCCAGTAAGTTTGCTGCTCCACCGTTTTCGTCTGAAGGGTGCAGGGCGCAGGCGTCTTCCTGCTGCTCTCGACAGCCTATCCACTGAGAGGCTGCCGCAGTAATGTGAAAACCATTTAAAGTGGTAACCCGGGTGAACATTTGTTGTGGTAGTGTCAGACGTTGTCGGGGTAATCCCAGTTGAAGTTTTCGCCGCAGAGCGGGATGAACCGCAGGCTGGTCTGTTCGGATACGCGCAGAATATCTCCTCGGTTGATCGGCTCGTAACAGCTCATTAATTCTTCGTCATTCAGGAATGTCGGTTGAGAGGCCGTATCTATTCCGGCGACGAAAAATTGTTTTCTCTTTTCGACATAACGAATGGAAAACTGAACCCCTGATATACCGCAGTCTGCCGGCAGACAGATGCGGCAGTCGCGGCTGCGCCCACACTGGTTGATGCCGAAGGTTACGGGGAAGTACATGCCCTTCATGGGACCGGAAATGGCCACCAGCCAGCCTTGTTCCCATTTTTCGGGGGAGAGTTCCTTACTGTCTCCGGCTTCCGGGCGGAAGAGTTGGGTGTGCTCGCCTGTTTGATTTTGGTGGGTTGCTCCGTTACCGGAGATAGCTCTGTTAAGTCGTACCGTGGCATGTAGTTCGGCAGGGTTTGCCAGATTCAGGGCGGCGGTATCGATGCGCACAGTACCGCCGTTTTCATTCGCGGGAGATGCTGCGATTCCGATTTCGCCGGTATTGATGCGTACGGTTTTGGGCTGCAGGTTGCTCACATCCGTCGGTATGGGGGGGAGCGACGGAAGCAGTTCTGATGCCGGTTCCGGTTGGGGCTCAGGTTCCGGTGCGGGGTCTGGAGCAGGGGGGAGCTCCTTGTAGTCCCACTGGTATTGCTCGTCGCAGAATGGAATGAAATGCACAGATGTTGAGGGCGAGAGACGCAGGGTTTCGCCCTCGGTGAGTACGACGGGGAATATCAGCTCTTCGCCGTCGCCCAGATAGGTAATCTGCTTGGCTGTCGATATGGGTGCAGCCATGTAGGTGTTCTTCTTTTGCACGTGGCGAATACTGAATTGCGAACGAGAGATGTTGGCGTCGTCGGGCAGGCAGATGGTGCTATCATTGCTGCGACCGACAGTGTTGTTGCCGTAGAGTATGGGGAAAGAGCGGCCTTTCATCGGGCCGCATTCGGCCACCAGCCAGCCGTGAACCCATTGCTGCGGTGACAGGGGTAACTTGCTGCTTCCTGTTTTTTGTGTACCGACGGCACCATTCGTATCTTTGAACAGTACCGTTTTATCTTTGCTTTCCTTATCCGTGAATTGCTGTTTGATATCGCGCTGCAGAGGGACGGTGGAACCCTCAGCCGTTGCCTCTGCAGGCTGGTTGAGATTTGAAATGCGAACGGTTTTATAGTTTGGGGTGGGGCTGGAGTCCCCATTGCGGTCGATGATATTAGTGGCCATGTTTGGAAGTTCGGAAAATGAGAGTGTTAGTATTTGTGAGAGTTTGCGTGAAAGCGGAGCTTCACGGAGCCGAGTTCAAAGATGATACCTTGCGAGAGTACGAGGTGGGAGAGAATTTCGTTGTTATAATATATTTTATTGGGGGTGCCGAGGTCGTATATGGCCCAGCTACCGTCTCGCTCTTGTTTGATGGTACAGTGACGAGCGGAGACTGTTCTGTCGGCGGGGGCGAGAACGAGGTCGTTCTCCGGGGAGCGGCCTATGTTGATGAGCGGTTCGATAATCCACCATTGGTTGTTGGTTCCGGGCTCATCGAGCACAGCCAGAACTTTATCTGAAGTTATGCCCGGGGTGTTGACCGGTACAACGCCGATTGGTTTCACAGGGCTGGGAGTGGTTTCGGTCAGGGGGTCAACCTGGGGCAGAGTGGACCAGATGCGGCGCATGCGGGCGATGTAGATACCTATTGCAATAAGTACTGCCAGCAGGACTCCGCCACCGCCAATTGCAGGATAAAGCCAGGTGGGCGTGGGTTGCTCCGGCAGCGGTTCGGGCAGGGGGGTAACTCTGCCCAGCAGGTTCAGGACATGCTGTTCCGTTACTTTGTCAGGTGTGAGTTCTTTCTCCTCACTGTAGCTGAGTATGCGGGTGAAAATTTCCTTATCACCATCGGTTATACCTTCTTTGTCGAGTTCCTCTTGCAGTGTAGATGTTACCGCTTCGGTGTGGAGATTTTTGAGAGCGACAGCGAGGGGTGTCAGCTCTGTAATACCGGGGCGCAGCTCTGCCGCTGCTTTTTGTATGGCCTCGGTGTCGGTTGGACTGTCGGTCTCAAGTCGGGTCAGTTCGGCCACTGCCGGGGCATTGCGCGAGATGATGTCTCGCATGGGCTTGATAGTATTGAGCTCCGGGGTGGGCAGGGGCGTATTTCTACCAATCAGGGCGAGCATGTGATCAGCCGTCAGGTTTTCGGCTGTCAGCTCCTTGTTTTCGTAGAATGCCTGTATTTTCCCGAGGTTATTTTTTACTTGCTCCGGTATTTCGGGGCGCCCCCGGAACATGTCAAGAGCACGGGTTGTCTCAACGGGTGGGGTATTTTTGAGTTGTTTGGCAGCGGTGAGCATATCTGCGGCCTTGCGACGCAGGGAGAAGGACTCGCGGCTGATGATAGCGAGGTCGGGCTGTTGCGCCGTTTCTGCCTCGGCCAGTGATTTAAGGGAAACATCTGCGGCATTGAGCCGGGAGAGTAACTGCTGAATGGCGCTTACTCCCGGGTACGGCAGCGGAGATGTGCGACCGAGCAGCTCCAGCATGTGAGCATCGGTGAGTTGTTCGGAGTTCAGCGATTGGTTTGCCATCAGCTGTTGCAGACGGGACAGTGTTGCGGTTTCAGCGCCTGTTATATTTTCTTTTTTACCGGCTCGCTCGATGGCTTTGTTTACCGAGCCGGCATCTTTGCCTTTGAGTGTGCGGCAAATAGGCAGAAGTTCACTTGCCTGCTTGCACAGTTCCGCAATGGCGGCTCCGACTGCTTTGGTATCCGGTGGGGTTTTGACTTCGGCTTCGGCCAGGGCAGTCAGCGTGGCGGCGGCAGCGTTTACACGAGTGGTGATATCAGCCACCAGGGTATCAATTTCGCCATCTGTCCCGGTTGCGAGGTCGCAGGCAGCCTGCAGGGCATCGGCAGTGAGGGTGAGCGAAGCGTTGGCGCTGCCGCTCAGACGGAAGTTGAGCTGCAATTCTGCGCCCTGTTTTTTTTCCGGGTAGGCGAGAGAGAACGAGCAGGCAGAGCGGTGCTGATTGCGAATTAACGCATCCGCCAGGGCTGCTGCGGTCGTGTTGTTGCAGGCGCTGTTCTGAAACACGAAATACCCCTGTGTTTTGGTGCAAATGCGCTCGAAGGTGTTTACCTGGGTATTGCGCGGAGAAGCTGCCTTGAAAAAGGTAACGCAGTGTATGGAAATCCTCTTGTTGCTGTGGTTGGCAGCGGCGATGAGGTCATCGCTTTCGCCGGGAGCACTGGCGTCGTCTTCCCCATCTGTCAACAGCAGCAGGATGCGTTTGCGACCATCTTTGCCATCAGTCGCGGGCAGAGAGTTGATGAGCTTGCAACCGTAGTGGAATATGGCTGTGCGCTGATGGGTATGCCCCTTGCGGGAGGAAGCGTCGTTACCGAGTTTTTTCAGGTCGTCGGAAAGTTTGGCGGTATTGGCTGTGCTGCCAAGCTGCGTCATTTCTGAGGAAACCAGGTGTACGCTTACCGTGTCAGTCCCGGAGCTTTTCTTCAGCAGCTCGGTGACGACGGCGAGAGCCTCTTGCAGGTAGATTCGGCGGTCCTTGCGGATGCGCATGGAGTTCGACTCATCTACTATCACATACCAGTCTGTAGGGGAGCTATGTCGCTCGGAATGGAAATTTTCCGTAGGCTGCGGAGATGTGGTGTTTTCTTTTTTGAATGAGGCTTCGCAGGCGGTGATTTCGGTACAATCCGTGGTGCTTACGGCAGAGAAACTGATTTTGCGGTTCTGAGGGTTATAGTCGAATCTCAGCTCGTTGGTATTGATGCCGTTTGAGCTTATGCCGGTACCGGGCAGAGCCACTGGGTCAGCCTGCACACCGGGGGTTCCTGCGCCCAGCAGACAGAGGGCGCAATACAGGCTCATGTAGTTAGATGTCTTGCTCATAGTCAATGTGAGAGTATAGGATTATGGAGTTTGGGGTGCAGGGGTGCCCGGGATTTTGAAATCGGGTTTTGTCCAGTCCCTGGTTTCCATTTCGACGGTCTTTTTCGGGTCTATTTCCTGTACGACGTAGCTGTTGCTCTGTTCACTGAAATACAGGTTGTAGATAATCGGGGTGTCGTAATCGTGGAGTTGCAGCAGCATTTTGCCGCTCAGCAGCATGAGCGTGGCGGTTCCTTCGCAACCCTCCAGTTTGCCCGATATGATAACCTTGCGCGGGTTCTCGAAGATTTCTGCAGTATCTACCCGGAATGCGTATTTCCTGCCGGGCAATACTTCAATTTCGATGACGTCACCAATCCTGGGCTCATGCATGGGTTTCGCCCAGTCCAGGGCGGTTTCGGGCATGTGCTCGATGAAGTGAACCCCTACCGTACCATCGGGTACTTTTTCTGTTACAATGGTTGAACGGTCGGGGGCGGCTGTTGGCACCGATAGGCGTCGCCCGTTTTTCCCTCCCGCGCCATCGGCTGCAATTGGGGGCGATTGGGTGGATTCGGGGGCGGCGATATTTTCATCCTCTTCCTGCGGGGAATTCTCGGGAGATTCTGTGCCGACCAGATCCGTGGCTTTCAGGGTGCGGTGGGTGCAGAGGGTTGCTATGCTAGCTACCCCCAGCGCGAGTGAACCGATGACCCCGCCGATAATGAGCTTTTTGATATTCATGGTCGCTGAAAAAATTAGCTGTTAGTTAGTTGTGATTCTGAAGACGCAGCCGCCAAGCCTGACTTTCTGCCCGATTCGTACTTTTACGCAATCGTCTCGGTTTAGTCTGAGCTCATCTACGTATGTGCCGTTGGTCGAGCCGGCATCTCCCAGTAGAAGCAGCTCGCCTTTTTCATCGCGCCTGATTTTCAGGACAGCGTGGCGACCTGATATGGTGGGATCGGGTATACAGAAATGGCTCTTTGCGGAGTTGTGCCCTATGTAGTAATCTCGGGTGGCTTTCACATCATTCAGTTTGATGGTATAGCAGACCGGGGTCCCGTCTGAGAGCAACCCTTGCAGGTATATGGCTTTCTCCGGGGTTGTTATTTTTTGTGGTATGGTCTTTTCTCCCTGTATCGGTTCGAGCTCCGGCTGGGGACTGTTGGTTGCCGGGGTGGGAACCACAGAGTCGCCGAAGGAGGATGCCTCGGGCATCATGCGGCGCGCCTTGATTGTCTGGATCCACAGCAGGTAGCCTAATATGCTGCTGGTCATGAGCATGGTAATGCTTATCGCCAGCAAGGCTACGTCCAGTTCATCCCACTCAGGCTCAGGTGTGGGCTTGTTTTCGCCGTCGGGCTTGTTTTCACCGTCGGGTTTGTTTTCGCCGTCGGGCTTGTTTTCACCGTCGGGCTTGTTTTCACCGTCGGGTTTGTTTTCACCGTCGGGTTTGTTTTCACCGTCGGGCTTGTTTTCGCCGTCGGGTGTATCTTTAACTTCGAGAGGTTCGCCGTTGTAAGTACCCTTGCGGTGTCTGACAACGAGGCAGAAGTTGCCCTGGGTGTTCTGCTCGGCATCTACTGCTATATAGAGTCTGGTTTTGCCGGGGACGTTTACACTTATATTACGGATGAAAGCGCCGTCGGCTGTATTTTCTGCTTCGCTGTGCTTGAGCTGTTGCAGATTGCCCAGGCGAGTACCGTAGAATACGCCCAGAATTGGTTTAAAACCTTTGGTTGTGATGGCACGGCGCACGGCTACCTCAAGGTCGCCATCGCAGGGGGTATCTACCATGTACCACACGGTGTTGCCGTTGCCGCCCGGGAGTTTCGGTTCACCATTTTCGGTGCTACCGCCCACGGTGGTACCGTAAGTGCAGGATATGAAGTTGTCTTCCGGCTTATATCGCATGAATTCATCGTCAATATAAAAACTACGATATCCCAGCGCATTTTCGTTAACCAGTTTGTGGAAGAAACTCTCTTTGTCAGCCAGCATTTCGATTAAAATGTTGTTAATATTAATCGATGATATGGGAACATTGTTTTTGCTGGCCTGCAGCTCGGCTATAAGCGAGGGAAGGAAGAGGGAATCGAGGTCTGCATGGAAATACCCCCACATGATATGACTCAGTTTCTCACTGAAAGGCACAAGTTTCGGCATGTGAATAGCCTCGCTGAAGGAGTCATTGATAGCTTTTTCGCGTCCGGAAACGCGGAAAGCGGCCACAGCGGAGGCGTGACGCAATACAACGGCCCGGTTGTTGTGGAAATCTTCATCTCCGAGGGAAAGTTCTTTCCCGTTGATGGTGCATGTGAACGGACCAGATAGAAGCGGCACTCTTTTGGAGTTTTTTTTCTGCATGTCCGGGGTGGTGGGATCACTACGTGTCGTATAGCTCAGCAGTGTAGCGAAATTCTCGTTGCCGGGGTAGCAGCCGGCGGCGTCCATTTCTGACTGAGGACCGCACTGGCGCGCCTGCCTGTCAGAATGTCCGGCTCCCAGCAGGTGGCAGATTTCATGGCTGAATGTGGTTCCGCCTGTTCTGATGGTAAATACGTTGAATGTTGTGGCAAAACCTTCTTTGTTTCCTTGCTTCTGATAAAGCTCCTCGTAAATCTGAGTTGGCTTGTAAAGTGATATCAATTCTATCGGCATAGCAGAGCCGACGCAGGCGTACCCGTCGAGTGGGTAATACGTGAACATGATAACCAAATCGGCCTTGTATTTCTCGCGAGCTTCTTCCAGTCCTTGTACCAGTCCGGTACGCATGGCTTCCACGTCATCTGTTTTACCCTTCGGCACGTCGCCGTTCAGTAACGTGACCGTTCTGTATGAGCTGCGCAGAATACCTGCATTGCGGAACTTAACTTTGTTGCCGATGCCGGAGTCTGCCAACACGCGGTTAAGCTGAGTAATGGCCAGTTCTGATGTCTGTTCCTCGTTCAGAGCGGGGCAGTTTTCATTTAGCGGGGTACGTATGTACTGACTGGCCGTTTGGTCAAACACCATCAGCACATCAATGACTGCCTGATTTTCCGTTGCCCGGGTAGGCGCCGTGCCGAAAGTCAGCAGCATGCCTACTGTCAGGAATCGCAGGAGAACGAAACTCAATCTTTTCATCTTCCGGTGACTGAGAGCTGCTTATTTAGTGTAGAGTCTGTTGATAAAGTTCTTCAGACAATATGTAGAGCAATCATTCAGGTAGCTTTCCTCTCGCCCCTGTATAACGTGCATAATCCACATGATGACGCAAGACATCAGCAACGCCAGCAGGGTCGTCCAGAACGCCGTGCTCATGTCTCTGATAACATTGGAAAGCAGATTCGGGTCATCCAGCGGGGTCTTGGCGGCCACATCCAGAGCCATCAGAATACCCAGCACCGTGCCGATAAATCCAAGGGTCGGTATCATCCACACTATGTAGCGCACGATGTTGTAGCCCAGGTCAATTTTACCGCTACGCAGTTCGCTCTCCTGTGTCAGTACGGTGCTGCACATACTCACGGAACGCGAAATCTGAAACTGAGCGGCGAGTAGCTTAATCATGCTGCCCAGCTGACCGGTAGCCCTCAGCTTGACCACATTGCTGTGCACTGCGGGCATTTGCGCTGCGGTGAGCAGGTCCTCGTCTTTTTCCGGCAGCAGGTGCATCTCAAGCTCATGTTTTTGCAGCATCAGCATGTGTGCGCGAACAAAAAGCTCGCCCAGTCCCCAGAAAAAGGCTATCCACATGAAATTCTGCGGGGCCATATAATCAACTCCTTTCACCTTGTTTACCAGAAAACTGCCCATCATTGAACCGGTCGGGAGCAGGTTGCAGAGTGCGATGACAATAACGGCTATCATGACTGACAGACCGCAAACCACAAAGCGAAATACTCGAAAATCCTTTTGCATGTTGTTATAGGGGGAAAGTTGTTCAACCTATGATGATTTCACCGGTGACAGGGTTCCTTTTGACTATCGGAGCGCTGTTGACCGGTTGGTTGTTGTTGGGGGAACTGGCGTTGGGATTTGCATTCTGCATGTGCCACTTGGTTATGAGAGCCGCAGGGGTTGTTTCGTAATTGCCGAGCAGCAGACGGGTGTAATCCGTTACATGCATGGGAGCCTGAATTTTCATGAGTCTGTTGTCCGGGGTGATGATTCGTGTACCATTTGTGCTTTGCAGGTCTGTGACGATATAGCTACCGGGGCTGTTGGTAGGCGAGAGTTCCAGGTGAAATCGGCTGACTCCAACCTGGCTCAGACGTACGTCGGCCTGAGGTGACGTTCCAACGGTGATTTTTCTGTTTAACATGGTATGTAAAAGTGAGGTGAATTGTTATATAATCAGTTGATGGTTATGCTGCCGTCTTCCCCGACATTGATGGTGGTTATCAGGTCGTATTTATCGAGATTCGGTACAAAGCGCTCGAAGGGGATGACGACCGGCTCTATCCTGTTGGCTCCGCCGCTTTCGTGGTTGAACACGCCGTTTGGCGTAACAACCGTCAGTACAATCCGGTAGGCTTTTACCACGAATTGCTCTGTGCCACCACCGTATTTGTAGTTTACGGTAATCTTGCGTGAACTGGTTTTGGCTGCAACGGAATAGTATACCTTGTACGCACCCGGTGTGACATTGGGGTGCATCCAGACCTCGCCACCGCCAACCATGCTGTCTATCAGAAACACAGCAGGGGAGTCCGGGTGCATTCTTTCGTTGCGACCATAACGCAGTATTTTGCCGGGGGTTGTTGCAGAGGGGGCATCGACCCTGAGATCCACATCATCTATGGCTATAGTTTCCCAGGAATCCTTTGTCTTGCCTCTCGGGTCATGCAGGAGCATCTCCCAGTGCATGGCTATTGTCAGGCTCGGTATCAGTTTTTCTATAACTACCGGTTCGACCGGCTTCTCCGGTTCCTCTGGTTCTTTCGGTTGCTCCGGCTCCTGGGGCTCTACAGGTTTTTCCGGTTCGACCGGTAGTGGTTCAGGTGCTTTCCGTCCGAAATAGGGGAATAATATGAAACACAATATCATGAAAACTCCCATTGCCGAGCAGAATAAGTCCAGCGCCGAAAGCGAAAATACTGTTATCTCGCGGTTTTTCTTTTTCATATTCTTTCGCAGAAGACTCAATCGAGCCGATGTCTGTAGCTTTTCACCACAGTATACTAGTTTTGTTGGGGTATGTACAGCTAAAAGCAGTAAATAAGACAATTTAGGAGCCAGTTGCTGATTTTCTGGTAATTTGTCAGGCCGTATGCGAAGGGGGGGGATATATTCTGCCATGCACAGAAAAGCCGCCGTCTGTGATGACGGCGACTTTCACGGCGGGCGTGGCCCGCATACGTTCAGCTTAGCAGCTTATTCTTAACGGAAGCTCAGCCCCTTGACCTTGGCGGCGAGGGTGTCGAGCACGCACTTGTGGGCGGCGTCCACCTCGGCGGCGGTAAGGGTCTTCTTGGCGTCGCGGTAGAGGAAGGTGTAGGTCATGGCCTTGCGGTCGGCGGCGAGTTTCTCGCCGGTCGGGTCGCAGAACACGTCCTTCAGCCCGGTGCTCACCAGCAGCTTCTGCTTGGCGGCCTCCACAGCCTTCATGATATCCGCATGGCGGGTGGCGGCGGGGACGTCGAGCGAGGCGTCGCGCGAGGAGCCGGGGAACTGGGGCAGGTCGGTAGCCTTGTAGGGAGCGGTAGCTACCTGCTGCAGCTTGCGCAGGTCGAGCTCGGCGTAGTAGCTCTCCATGGGCAGGCCGAGGGCGCGGCACTTAGCCAGGGACAGGCGGGCGAAGTAACCGCAGGCCTGGTTGTTAATCTGGATGTCGGCGCCCACGGCGGCGTTCTCGCGGGGCTGCTTGGCGGGAATGAGGGTGATGGTGGCCTTGGGAACGAGGATGTCGAGCACGGCGCGAATGTGCTCGAAACCGGCCCCGGCGGGCTTGGTGTCTGCCCAGCTGGCGGGACCTACCTTGCCGGCCATGAAGATGCCCAGCACCTCGGTCTCGATATCCTTGCCCTTGCCGCCGCCGGTGTTGCGGAACACACGGCCGCACTCGAAGAAGCGCAGCACCTCAAGCCCCTGGTTGATGTTGCGGGCTGCCACGGAGATAAGACCGGGTGCCAGCGAGGGGCGCAGGGTGGAGTGATCTTCGGAGATGGGGAGGGAGACGCGGATGATATCGCCGTCCATCAGCGGTTTGATGGGCAGGGCGTTCTCCACGCTGGCGATGGTGGGGTCGATGCTTTCAGCCGCGATGAGCTTGAAGGTCTGAGCCTCCCAGAACCCGGCACCGGCGAGCTTGCGGCTCAGGGCCATGCGGTAGTCGCTGGCGCGGTCGTTGGCGCTTTCCTCCACATAGATGGCGGTGTTGGTGGCGGGGATGTTGTCGATGCCGTACACGCGCACAATCTCCTCGAGCAGGTCGCAGCTGCGCTTGAGGTCCAGGCGCCAGGGCGGGCAGTCCCAGGTGCCGCGACCGTCGATGTTCTTCAGTCCGAGATTTTTCAGGATGGTGGTTGCCTCCGTATGGGGGATAGAGCCGTTGGTCATCACGTCCAGCTCCTTCCAGTCGAGCTGTACCTGGTCGAGCGCGTAGTAGATTTTGGCATCGCTGCCTTGCTCCACCACAGTGGCGTTCGGGGCGTTCTCCTCGGGCACCAGGCAGGGGGCCTGACCACCCACCAGTACGGGCTCGGCAGTGCCGCCGGCGCATTCGAGAATAAGCTCGGTGGCGCGGGCTGCGGCACGCAGTACGTTCCACGGCGAGGTGCCGCGCTCGAAGCGGTAAGAGGAGTCTGAACCCAGCCCCAGACGGCGGCTGGTGAAGCGGATGTTGCTGCGGGCAAACCAGGCGCTTTCCAGCACGATGTCGGTGGTCTGCTCCGTTACGCCGGAGTTCAGCCCGCCCATCACGCCACCCAGTGCCAGCGCGGAACCGGACTCGTCCGATATCACGACGTCATCGCTCTTGAGGGTGTAGGTGTCGCCCATCAGGCTCTCGAACTGCTCACCCTCAGCCGCACGGCGAATGTTGAGCCCGCCGGTGAGTTTGGCGGCGTCGAAAGCGTGCAGGGGGTGCCCCAGCTCGAAGAGACAGTAGTTGGTGATATCCACTACGTTGTTGATGGGGCGCAGACCGATGGCAACCAGACGGTCGGCCAGCCACTCGGGGGAGGGGCCAATCTTCACACCGCTGATGCGGGTGGCCGTGTAGAGCGGGCAGATGTCGGGTGCGGAAAGGGTGATAACATCGCCGGCGGGCTTGGTCTCTACGGCGCCCATGGCGGCAGAGGCCGGATCGGCCTTCAGCTTGCGACCGGTGATACCGGCGAGCTCGCGGGCCATACCCCAGTGGCTGAGCAAATCCGGGCGGTTCGGGGTGATTTCCAGCTCAAAGATGGTATCCGTCCCCACGAATTGGCGCACAGGCGTGCCGATAACGTAGTCGGCGGGCAGAATCCACAGGCCGTGCTCCTTGTCCGGCAGTCCCAGCTCCGAGGCCGAGCAGAGCATGCCGCGGCTCTCCACGCCGCGCAGCTTGCCGTCCTTAATCTCCCAGCCGCCGGGCAGTACGGCACCGGGCAGGGCGCAGGGCACCTTGTCACCCACCTTGTAGTTCTGCGCACCGCAGACAATCTGGCGCAGAGCGCCCTCGCCCGCATCTACCATGCAGACGTTGAGGTGGTCGCTGCCCTCGACGGGGGTTTTCTCCATCACCTGCGCTACCACGACCAGGTCGGTCTTCACGCCGCGCTCCTGTATACCCTCGACCTCGATGCCGGCGAAGGTGAGCATGTCGGCCATCTCCTGCGTGCCGAGGCCCTCCAGGTCTATGTAGCTTGCAAGCCAGTTAAGTGAAACGTTCATTGTATCTTGTTGAAAGGGGTTAGTGGTTTATTGGAACTGGGCGAGGAAGCGTACATCGTTCTCGATGAGCAGGCGGATGTCGCGGATGCTCCAGCGAATCATGGCCAGACGCTCCAGGCCGATACCGAAGGCGAAGCCCGTGCAGCCGCTGTACATCGTCTTGCCGGTGGCCTTGTCAATGTTCTCGAATACGGCGGGGTTCACCATACCGCAGCCGGCAATCTCAATCCAGCGCGGAGCCTGACCGGCTGCCTGCAGCAGCACGTCAATCTCGAAACTCGGCTCCGTGAAGGGGAAGAAGTGCGGACGGAAGCGCACGGCAGTCTCGCTGCCGAAGAGGGCTTTCAGGAAATACTCCAGCGTGCCTTTCAGGTCGCCCACGCTCACGTTCTTGTCCACATACAGACCCTCAATCTGGTTGAAGGCCGAGAGGTGGGTGGCGTCAATGGCATCTCGACGGAAAGCGGAGCCGGGGCAGATAATGCGCACGGGCGGAGCCTGTTTTTCCATCACACGGGCCTGCACGGTGCTGGTCTGCGTGCGCAGCAGCTTGCCGCTGTCGAAGTAGAAGGTGTCTTTCTCGTTGCGGGCGGGGTGGTCATCCGGCGTGTTGAGTGCGTCGAAGCAGTGCCACTCGTCCTCGATATCCGGGCCGTCGGCAAGCGTGAATCCCATGCGGCGCAGCACGCGTACGGCCTCATCCCTCACGATGGAGATGGGGTGCAGCCCGCCGGCGGGCAGGGTGGCACCGGGCATGGTAAAGTCCACACCTGCCACGGCTGCGGCATCCAGCTCGGCCTGCAGGGCGGCCTTGCGGTCATCCAGCGCGGCGGTGATGGTGGCGCGAGCCTCGTTCAGCATGGCGCCCACAGCCGGCTTGTCTTCCTTCGGCACGTTGCGCATGCCCTGCTGCACCTGAGTCAGGGTTCCTTTTTTGCCGAGAATACCCACGCGGGCATCCTCCAGACCCCTCATGTCGGTGATACCGGCAATGCGGTCCAGAGCGGCAGCTTGTACACTTGCTATCTGGTCTTTCATAATTTGCTCGCGTGAGACTATACGCCCCCGCCACCCGTTCGTCAAGCACAAACGCAGGCGTTACAAGTACTCAGCGTGTCTTACCCGCGCGCAAAATCCCCCCCCTGCACCGCAGCGCCAGCCCCACCAGCGCCTACACCGCATTTTTTTACAAAAAAATCCACCTTTTTGAAAAATTACGCTTGACGTATCGTAAAAAAAGAGTATCATACGCGTACCTCACTGAAGCGAGAGAAAAAGGATAGAAAGGAACACAAGCAAAATGATCAAGACAATCGCCGTAATTCTGGGTCTCACCGCTGTTACCGCCACCGCCAACACGCTGCCCCCCACCTGGGAGGGTCCCGTGACGGAGCTGCGCTAAAGTACGCCGCTCCGGCTCTTTAGGCGTGCCACGCGGCATGCCGTTGCCACGATAGGGCATCAACTCACGGCGGGTACTTCAGCCCGCAGATTTTTCTGACAACCCGGTAGCAAACCAACGCTATCGTTTTTTTGTTTGCCCGGGTTCAGCACTGCCCCACCGGAATACTACCCCCGATTATATAAAAATTGATTAACCAAAGTTAGATATTATGATAACCATTCAAGGGCAATAAGCGACGACTCGTGTCATGATAGATGAAATCGACACCGACACCCGTCGCCGGATATACCACATACTCGCCGCCCCCGACACCTACAAACCCATGCACCTCATCCGCGACGCCATTACCCCCGCAGTTGATATGCACGAAGTCCTGCCCGAGATTTACAACCTGAAGGGCCGGTGAGGGGGAGCCGGAAGGTGAAAACCGCTACAGATATCAGCGAAGCATCAATACCCAATCTCCCTGTCGCCGGCCTGCACCTATCAATAGGCTTTTACTCTCCTTTTCAATATCAATGATATAGTTAAACCTTTTTATTCTTCATCTTCCGCTGCCATCAGCACATTTTCTTCCACATCGGGGTATTCGCTGCGGAATTGGCGGTAGAGCTCGTGGGCCAGCTTCTCGCGGAGTTGCTTACGTTTGATGTCGTCTCGCATTAAATCCTCGAAGCCCTCCATGCTCATGGCATAGCAATCCAGGGCGGCGTTTTCAAAGATATCCTTGAAAATGGTATCCATGAACACCTTCATGTTGGAGCTGCGAGCCGATGCGGCCAGCGAGGTGTTTTCCCGCAGCATCGCCATGATAGTACGCGCGGCCACCTTGTTAGCTTCGGTGAAGTTGCCGCCCATGTCTTCATTGATGCGGTTCAGTAGCTCATCGAGCGGTTCTTTCTTGTCCACGTTACCACCGCCGGCGGTTGTTGTGCCGGGCTCTAATACACCGTCCGTACCGGCAAGCTGAATACTGCCATTGCCGGTTTCCTCCAGCTTGTAGTACTCCATTTCTATTTTGCCTTCGATGTCCACAATCTCACCGGGTTTAGTGGGCAGCACCTTGATGAGGTAGCGGGCAAACACATATTCCTTGTGCAGCTTCAGGTCATTGAGACGTGTTATCTGGCCGATATGGGCATACCACTTGCACAGGGCACGCAGCTTGCGGCGAAATGCGTATTGGTAATCCACGCTCAGCTTTGTATTGTAGTCGGCGATAACCGGTTTGAGAAGATTGGTGATGGCCGCAGCGCAGTCGGCCTCCTGCTGCTCGCTGTGGCGCGTGTATCCCGTGGCAACCTTTTCTACATCGTCATCGTGGTAGACATCAAACTCCCTCAGGTCGCGCTTAGTCTGGTAAATCAGGTCGTAGCTCAGGTCACCCTCCAGCAGTGTTTCCTGATAGAAAGGCTGGAAGGCGTCTTTGATTTCGTCCTGCTCGTTCATGAAGTCGAGCACGTAAGTATCCTCCTTGCCGTAGATGGTACGGTTCAGGCGCGAAAGGGTCTGCACGCACTTTACAGAGCGCAGCTTCTTGTCCACAATCATGGTGTGCAGCAGCTTTTCGTCAAAGCCGGTCTGGTACTTCTCTGCCACGATGAGGATGTTGAAGTTGTTGTGGAATTCCTCCTTGGTCTGCGCCTCGGAGATATGCGTACCGTCTGCACGCACGTTGAGCTTGCTCTCGGTCAGCTCTTCGTCATCGATTTCCACCTTGCCGGAGAATGCCACCATGGGCTTCACGTCGGCGTAGCCTTGCTCGGCGGCATAGGCCTTCACCGCGCGGAAATACAGCACTGCGGCCAGACGGGAGGAGGCTACGACCATCATCTTACCCTTGCCGCCGATTTTGTGGCGGGTGGTTCCAAGGAAGGTCTCCACGATGATTTCCGACTTCTGGCGGATATTCTCCGGGTGCAGCGTGGCATATTGGCGTATGAGGCGGGCGGCCTTGCTGCTGGCCATTTCCTCGTTCTCCTCGGCGGTGCGGATGAGCTTGCAGCAGGTCTTGTACGTGGTGTAGTTCTGCAGCACATCAAGGATAAAGCCCTCCTCAATGGCCTGACGCATGCTGTACACGTGGAAGGGGTGACACTTGCCGTCCGCCCCCTGTTCGCAGAATTGCTGCAGGGTGGTGTCCTTCGGCGTAGCGGTAAAGGCGAAGAACGAGAGGTTATCGTGCTTGCCTTGGCTCAGGATTTCCTGCACCAGCTTGTTCTCGGCATCGTTGGCTTCGGCGTCCAGTTCTTCTTCCTCGGCGTATTGCTCCAGCGCGGCGCGGGTGTCTGCCAGCGCGGCTTTCATCTTGGCGGCAGCACTGCCTCCCTGCGAGGAGTGCGCTTCGTCGATAATGATGCCGTACCTGCGCCCCTCATAGTGAATCACCTCGCGATAAATCACGGGGAACTTCTGCAGCGTGGTAATGATGATGCGTGCCCCGGCATTGATGGCATCCTTCAGGTCCTGCGAGGTCTTTTCATCATCAATGGCGGCAATGACGCCGCGGGTGTGGTCATGCCCCGAGATGGTGTTGCGCAGCTGGGCATCCAGCACGGTGCGGTCGGTCACCACAATCACGCTGCTGAAGATGGGCTGGTTCTCCGCATTGAACAGAGTAGAAAGCCGGTGGGCTACCCAGGCAATGGAGTTGGATTTACCACTGCCCGCGCTGTGCTGAATCAGGTAGTTGCAGCCGCTGCCGTGCTGCTTCACATGTGCCACGAGCTTGCGGACAACATCCAACTGGTGGTAACGGGGGAAGATGAGAGTTTTCTTCACCACCTTGTCCTCCTTGCCGTTCTTGCGGCGTACCTTCTCCTCCTTGCTCTCAAGGTTCATGAAGCGGTGCAGAATATCCATCATGCTGTCGCGTTGGAACACCTCGCGCCAGATATAGGATACGGCAAAATCGCCGTCGGTACCGGCAGGGTTTCCTGCGCCACCGTTCTTGCCCGCACCGGCACTGCCTTGGTTGAACGGCAGGAAATAGGTGCGCCGTCCTTCCAACTTTGTCGCCATGCAGGCTTCGTCCAAGTCCACGCAGAAATAGGCCAATATGCGGAAATTGAAGCCGAAACAGCGCTCGTTCGGGTCGCGGTCGTTCTTCCACTGCCAGCGGGCGTTGTCGATATTCTGCCCCGTGAGCTGGTTCTTCAGCTCCAGCGCAAACACAGGTATACCGTTGAGCACCAGCACCATGTCCACCGAGTTCTTGCACGTCTCGCTGTAGTACCACTGGCGATAGACTTCCACCTTGTTGGCGCGGTACAGGCGTTCGTGCTCCTCATTCAGGTTGCTTTCCGGCCGGAAGTAGCACACGCGGAAACGTGCCCCCACGGCATCAAAGCCGTTGCGCAGCACATGCAGCAGGCCGTCCCTGGTGCAGCGCTCGTTAAAGGTCTTGATGAAAGCCTCCTCCGGGTTGCGTGTCACCAGGCGGGTGTATTTCTTCCATGCCTTGGGCTGTGTCTCCTGCACAAAGCTCAGCAAGGTGTTCCGGTACAGAGCCGTGGCGCAGTCGTATGTGTCCGTGCCCTTGGTCAACCCGCTTTCGGGGGAGGTCAACGCAGCCTCGATGTGTGCCTCAAAATCTTTTTCTTTCATGTATTTAAGAGCCTATAGTTTGCATTTATTCGCCAACCGGGAAGTTTTTCTTCCTACTTCGATTGTTTTCTTATACGTTGGTTAAAATGCTGTTGCAAATATAACAATAATTTCTTATCCTTTTTTATGCCGGCCTTTTTCGGCCGTTTGTTTGAGTTCGGCAATGCTCAATAAATAGTCACGTTCCACCGGTGACAGCTCAATCTGTTGATAGATACGATACTCGCGCTCTGCTTTTTGCATGGCCTGCTCATGGCTTACATGGCCGTTGTGCTCCAACACCTGTTCTCCTATGCTTGTCAGTAGGCTATCCAGCTGCTTGAGGTAGTCTTCCATACGCATCACTCGGTGACGCCGCGCTGCCAGCTCGGCAAAGTCAAAATAACCTGACACTAAATTATTCAGTGCTTTCAGTTCCTCTTCCGTCAGGTAGTTTTTGGCTATCTGCGCATCTTTCAGCAAGGGAAAGGCGCCGCTGAAGGTCTGCAAGCCCATGAATGGCTTGTGCGCATCCGCGCGGTCATAGATAACCTCTGCAGCCGTTTGACCATGTGCTGCGTAGTGAAACTTATTCTGCACGATGCTGAAGAACTTGCGGCTGATGTCGCTTTTCGGGTCGTAGTCTGCACTGGTGGCATACAAATCCAGCACTTGGCGGAACATGACTTTCTCCGACGAGCGGATATCGCGGATGCGATCCAGCAGCTCTTTCCAATAGCCGCCTCCTCCCAATTCCTTTAACCGGGCATCATCCATGGTGAACCCCTTGCGGATGTATTCCGTCAACCGCGCCGTCGCCCACTGGCGAAAGCGCGTAGCCAGCAGGCTCTTTACACGGTATCCCACCGAGATAATCATGTCCAGGTTGTACAGCGTCACGCTGCGCGTTACCTCGCGACGCCCTTCTTGCCTCGTTTGCAGGATGATTCGGGTCGCATCATCTTCCTCCAATTCGCGTTCTTCCAATATGTTGTTGACGTGCAAGGATATATTGCGCTTTGTTGTCTGGTATAGTTCAGCCATCTGCTGTTGGGTCAACCATACCGTCTCACCTTCTATGCGAACATCCAATTTCACCCCCGTAGCATCACTTTGATATATAAGAACACCCGGACGCTCTTCTCGCTCGGCGGAAAAGTCAAACAATTCACCCTGTATATCCGCTTTCATCTTTGTTTTATATCTTTATTTTTATTCGCTAATGCGATTTTTTTATCCAACTGGGAAGTTTTTCTTCCTACTTCGATTTTTTCTTTGCGTGTTAACAAATAGTACCTTGCGAATAATTGTGTATTTTTATTTCTTTCTTTCCGGTGACACATTCGTAAATAAGCGATTTTTTGTAGCTCCCGAGTTCCTCGATAAGCTGCTCCTTCTTTTCGATGATTCGGTCTATCTCGGCACACTTAGTGTCGAGGTAGGCGGCGATTTCTTGCTGTTCTTCCACGGACGGCAATACCAACGGCATCGCCTTGATTATTTCCTTGGTCAAATTTACAATGATAGAACCTCTACAATTGATATCTATGTACACGGAGTAAAACGAGCTTTTCGCGAATAGCCAAAGAAAAAAATCACTGCGAATTTTATCACTTACGAGACAAAATTTTGCTAATCGTTGGTTTATTATTCCTTTAGGCATGTCGCCCGAAATCAGCATAGCTCTACCTAACGAACCGACAATTGGGAATATAATATCGCCCTCATTAACAATGAAGGCAGCCATTTCCTCCTGCCTTTCATTGGGTAAATATAAATTGCCTTCTAGCTCTGCGGTATGTTTAGCTATATGTTCTGGAGTGTACACTAATATGTCACCCTTAGAAAGTAGATTGGCGGTTATTAACGCGCTACCAAAAGGACCGGCTTTGTAGTTGTTAATGACATGTTTAACCCTTGTGAACTCCCACTCTTCCGGAATATCACCAATCCATTCCACGCCGCTGGGCTTCATGGGGCGGGGGCCGCGCACACCTTTGGTGACGGCCTCGGTGATGATAGCCTGCTTGAGCTTCTTGTACTCCTCAATCGTCGCACGGGTTTGCTCTACTACCTTGTCAATCTCGGCGCATTTTGCATCAAGGAATATTGCAATCCTCTCCTGCTCAACATAAGGAGGACACGTGCATCGCATGCTAGAGAATTCTTTTTGTGATATATTTTGCATGCTGCTACTTGTGCCAACCGCAATAGATGCATAAAAACTTCTGGCAAGGCTAGATGTCAAATAGTAGTATGCAAACTTTGCAGAATATCCAGGATTTACATGGATTTGCCAAAGACGATCGGGCAAATAAATATTTGGATATGACTGCTCTACATATCCACAGGCTCCAACCAATTCCGGCGTGTTCATGCGACTTACAATGAGACATCCTGCTCGAACAGGACAACCAACTCGACCTACTTCGTCTTTGTTTACCGCTTTGTTTTCATCAGGATTGAATTTCCCTGTACTCACACAACTTGTCTTGAGCACCCCTAATTCACCTTCTCCCGCGGGATTTATACCTGCGTTCACACTCACCCCGCTTTCGACAAAAGAAATATAAGAGCCGACCCTAGATAAGCTCCAGGTATCAGGAATCTCCCCAATCCACTCCACACCGCTGTCTTTCATCTGTCTGGCCATGGGAATCAGGAAAGTTTTTCTTGTTCTTCGAATTCAGCAATCCACTCGCGGACTTTGGCTTGCAGGAGAGCTTTATCCGGCAGGTAAAGCTCGTAAGAGGAGGCGTAGATATTGGCGTCAGCGGGGAGGGTGAGTTCCACGAGGGCATCATTCTTCTCCTTGCAGAGGAGGATGCCGATGGTGGGTTTCTCGAAGGGCTGACGGACGTGGCGGTCAAAGTAGTTGACGTACATCTGCATCTGCCCAAGGTCCTGATGGGTGAGTTTATCGGTCTTAAGGTCGATGAGGCAGTAGCATTGCAGCAGGCGGTTGTAGAACACAAGGTCTACATAGAAATGCTCCTCGTTAAAGGTGAAGCGCTTCTGTCGCGCTTCAAAGAGGAAGCCCTTGCCCATCTCGAGCAGGAAATCGCGCATGCGGGTGATGATGGCGTTCTCCAGTCGGGACTCTGTGTAGGCCTCCTCCGGCTTGAGCCCGAGAAATTCGAGGGTGATGGGGTCTTTAATGACATCGGACGGCTTTGCAACCGCTTGCCCCTCATTGGCCAGGCGCATGACTTCATCCTTATTTCGGCTGAGAGCCAAGCGCTCGTACAGGCAGGAGTTCACCTGGCGCTGCAGCTGGCGCACGCTCCAATTCTGGGCGGCGCACTCAATTTCGTAGAAGCTGCGCGCTGCGGCATCCTTGATGCGGATAAGGACAAGGTAGTGAGACCAAGAGAGGATAAGAGTCTTAGTTTCTGTTGGTTGTAAAAAGGCTAAACACTGTTTAGCTTTTTTAGCAGAAGAATTATCCGAAAAAGCTAATCGCTGATTAGCCTTTTCTTGATATACCAAATAAAATTGGCGTATATTTTTGAGTTGAGCGTAGCCCCACCCCTCACCGAAGCGAGCGGTGAGTTTAGCCGACAACTCCTTCAGCAAGGCCTTGCCGTATTCAGCGCGGGTGTCGCCCTTTTGCTCATGCTCCACGATATGGCGGCCAATTTCAAAGTAGGCGTACACCATGGCCGTATTGACAGCAGTGCGCACGCGTTGGCGCGCTTGCTCAATGATGTGGGCAACGTTATTGAAAAGCTCCGTTTGTGCAGAAAGCTCATTCATAGGAGTATCAGGAGAAAAGATTTTTCAGAGATGCGGCGATATCGGCCTCCAAAGAGGAGATACGCTCGGCGATGGAATCAGCTGCCTCGGGGGCCTGATACTTGTAGAAGTAGCGGGTCATGGGGATTTCGTAGCCCACCTTGGTGGCCTTGTCATCTACCCAGGCATCGGGCACGTAGGGCAGCACTTCGCGCTCCATGTAGGAGTCGACGTCCTCGGTCATGGGCACGTTCTCGGTGTCACGCAGGGATTTATCTGCCACGGGCTTGCCTTTCTTCTTGATGATATTGCCGGCCTCATCGCGCCGGGGGCGCTCCACGGTAATCTTGTAGTAACCGAACTCCTGCGTGCCGAACACCTTGCTCTCGCAGTAGATGCCCTCTGGGTCGCCGTAGACGGCATCGTGCTCAAAGGTTTCGTAGGCCTGCATGATAAGCTGGCGGCAGTTGCCTGTGATGTCATTGCGCTTATCGCCGATGGATTTGCGGCGCGGCTCAAAGCAATGAGAGGCATCGATAAGCTGCACCTTGCCGCGGCGGTGCTCCGGCTTATTGCGGGCAAGCAACCACACATAGGTGGCAATGCCGGTGTTCATGAAGGAATTGTTGGGCAGCTGCACGATGGCATCCAGCCAGTCATGCTCCAGAATATAGCGGCGGATTTCGGAAGGCCCGCTACCCGCATCGCCGTTGAACAGCGGCGAGCCGTTCTGAATGATGGCCATGCGGCCTTCATCGTCCAGCTTGGAGAGGCCGTTGAGCAGGAAGAGCTGCTGGCCGTCTGAAATCTTGGGCAGCCCCGGTGCAAAGCGACCGGCCACGCCACGTGCGTGCTCATCCTCCACCACCTTTTTCTCGCGCTTCCAGTCAATACCGAAAGGAGGGTTGGAGATGATGTAGCGGAACTTGTAGCCGCCGAATTGGTCATCGGACAGCGTGTTGCCGTAGCGCATGTTGTCCGGATCGCCGCCACGGATGAGCATATCTGACTTGGCGATGGCGTAGGTCTCACCATTGAGCTCCTGACCGCAGCAGGTCACGGGTGTGGCAGGGTTGAGCGCATGAATGCGCTCTTCCATGCACGAAAGCATCTGCGAGGTGCCCATGGTCATGTCGTACACCGTCACGTTGGCATCACCGGGCGTGGAGCCACTGAGCAGCAGGTCGGTCATCAGGTAGATGATATCGCGGCTGGTGAAGTGGGCACCGGCTTCCTCAGCGTAGGATTCGGAGAACTTTCGCACCAGTTCCTCAAAGATGTAGCCGCAATCCACCGCGCTGATTTTATCCGGCCCCAGATAGCCCTTGGGCGAGGCGAATTCCTGCACCACGAGGAACAGGGCGTTGTGCTCCACCAGCGTGTTGAGCTGGTCCTCGAAGCGGAACTTGCTGAGGATGTCCAGCACGTTGCGGGAGAAGCCTGCCAGATAATTGCGGAAATTAGCCTCGATATTGTTCGGGTCGGCCGCCAGAGTGTCAAAGGTGAACTTGCTGGTGTTGTAGAACTTATAGCCGGATGCACGCATAAGCATCATATCCAGCGCACCGGGGGCCAATGCTGCGTGCTTTTCATGGGCCGCCAGAACATCAGCGTGCGTAGCGGTCAGGCAGTCGTGGAAGCGCTTAATCACGGTCATGGGCAGAATGACCTTGCCGTATTCATGCGGCTTGAAAATGCCGAATATGGCGTTGGCCACGTTCCAGATGACAGTGGCTTTTTCCTGAATGTTAGTGCCTACTTGGTAAATCTTATCGTCTTCCATGCTGCTGCGCTCTATCCGTCCGTAGTTTACCTGAAAACTGCTGGTTTTGAAAGAGAAAACTTTTTCATACCAGAAATTATGCAGCTCGACATTGCAGCACAAAAAAACCGCAGCGGGAGCTGCGGCTTTTTTGAATGAAGTAGACTTAACTTGTGAGTATGTCGTTGGGGGAGGGGCTTTAGGCCTCCTCGGGGGCGACGTTCACGCGGCGACCTTCGCGGTCGAAGAACACGCGGCCATCAACCAGGGAGAAGATGGTGTAGTCGCGGCCCATGCCGACGTTCTTACCGGGGTGGAACTTGGTGCCACGCTGACGGACGATGATGTTGCCGGCGATAACAGCCTGGCCACCGAACTTCTTCACGCCGAGGCGCTTGCTGCGGGAGTCGCGACCGTTACGAACGGAACCCTGACCTTTCTTATGTGCCATAACTAGTAAAAATGTTTGAAGTTAACGGGTTAATAATCAGGCGTTGATGGCGGTGATCTCTACCTTGGTGAGAGCGGCACGGAAGCCCTTCTTCTTGTGGAAACCCTTGCGGCGCTTGAACTTAAAGGCGATGCCCTTGGCACCACGGGCCTCTGCGTCCAGCACTTTGGCGGTTACGGTAGCGCCCTCCACGGTGGGGGTGCCAACTTTGGTAGCGTCGCCATCCTCCACCAGGAGCACCTGGTCGAAGGTGGTCTCGCCGTCATTCTCCAGACCGGAAATGCGGTCAACGGTGAGCACGTCACCGACCGTCACACGGTACTGCTTGCTGCCGGAAGTGAAAACTGCGTATGCCATAATTTTCTGAATTTTAGGATTGCACCCGCGCATGCGGGCTGGCACATTATATACATACGGCCGCGTTTGGCAAGTCTAAAATTAAAAATTTTACAAAAAAGTTGCAATTTATGCATAAAATTTTCAAAAATGGTCCGGTTTGGGTGAGCTCGGCGGAGGAGATGGTGGCTCTGGGGCGAGAAATAGCAACGGCTTTGAGCGGCGGTGAGGTGCTGGGGCTGGTGGGGGACCTGGGGGCGGGGAAAACTCACCTGGTGCGCGGTATTCTGGAGGGGCTGGGGGCCGGCAATCCTGCGGCGAGCCCTACTTTTTCGCTGGTGCATGAGCACAACGATGGCCGTGTGCCGGTGGCTCACTTCGACTTTTACCGCATGAAGAGTGCGGATGAGGCGCTGGGGATGGGCTGGGATGAGTATCTGGCGAGCGGTTCTGTGCTGCTGGTGGAGTGGGCTGATCGTTTTGACGGTGCGTTGATGCCGGAGGATACGCGCTGGCTGGTGCTGAGGCATGAGAGTGCCACGGAGCGCAGTGTGCGTCTGTGCTGATTGTTGCGCGGCACCTGCCAGGCGCACGTCGAGCTGTCCCCAAAAATGGGGAAAATCACGCATTGAACTATGATGCTATTGATATCCGAGTTGGGTTCTCACTTCTCGGCGCCCGAACCTGGCTATGCGTTTGCCTACTTTTCTTCCGCTATCCCAATTGAAAGGGGCTACTCCTACTAGTGCCGCTATCTCCCGTCGACTCAGATAACCCAGCTCCGGTAGATTGCA
>JAZNVF010000052.1:0-33492 GCA_045592685.1 Akkermansia sp.
AACTCTATTATTGCTTGTTTACTCATTCTGAGAGACATGTGTATATGTTAGTGCCTGATTTATGAGGCATCCAGCTTTTCACGTGTCAGCCTAACTCGTGAGAAGTGTCAGTTCGGTGACTGGATTTTTGAGGCAATGCGGACGTCGTTCTTTTAATTGTGAGCAAGGTTTAGCGTTGACAAGCAGGGCATGGTTTGATATACTGCGCTTACCATGAAAAAGCGACTCCGCAAAAAGTACCGTGTAGGCGAGTTCCGCGAACTCTGCTTCGAGTTTACCTTTGACTACAAAGGCGATGTCGAAAGTCCTGAGTGCGAGGCCTTTCTGCGCCAGTTTGTAGATGAGTGCATCGACGCCAACGGGCTTGAGACGAACGGCCTGCTGACCGAGCAGGGTTGCAGTCTGGTAGCTTATGACGCCGACCCCACCCAAACCAGCGAAGCACAGCGACAGGCTGTGAAGACCTGGCTCGAAGCCCGCGAAGAGATTGAAATTAAATCTTTCGGCGAGTTGGTGGACGCCTGGTATAACTTCTGAAGCACCGGAAACCGCGCGGGCCGGTAAAGCGTCCGCAGACATCTCAACCAGCCGGTGCGGTCGCACCGCATCGGCACCCCACCTCTTAACAAACGAAGAATGAAAGAACAGCAGACATCTGAGCCACCCCTTTTCGCAAAAGGTCTGAAAGGCGTAATCGCCAACGAAACAGGCCTGAGTGATGTGCGCGGTGAGGAGGGCAGACTCCTCTACTGCGGCTATGAGATTGAGGATTTGGTAGACCTGTGCAGCTACACAGAGATTGTCTACCTGCTCCTCAACAAGCGCTTACCCAACCGCGATGAACTTGCGGATCTCGAACAACGCCTGCGCAATGACCGAGAACTGCCGCAACCTATTCTCGACTTCTTCAAATCAGCCACCAAAACGGCTCGCCCCATGAGTGCTCTGCGCACGGCAGTCTCCATGCTGGGCATGTACGATGACCGCACGAAAGACCCGAGCCAGATGAAGGAAATCGGCCTTTCTCTCATTGCCAAAATTCCGGTAATGGCGGCCTATTACTACCGCATTTGCCAGGGACTGGAGCTGCCGCCTATCCGTACCGACCTCGACGAAGCTGCCCACTTCCTGTGGCTGCTGAAGGGCACCGAGCCCGACCCGCAAGAGGCTCACATTCTCGACGTGGCCTATATTCTGCACGCCGACCACGGCATGAACGCCAGCACGTTCTCCGCACGCGTGACGGCCAGTACACTCTCCGACATGTACTCCGCCATCACCTCCGCCATCGGTTCCCTGAAGGGGCCGCTGCATGGTGGTGCCAATGAGGCTGTGATTGAGATGCTCAAGGAAATCGGCTGCGAGGAAAATGTGGAATCCTATGTGAACGAAAAGCTTGCCAACCGCGAGAAGATTTTCGGCATGGGGCACCGCGTGTACAAGACCCTTGACCCGCGCGCTCCGCAGCTGCGCCGCATTGCCATCCGCCTGACTCAGACCATCGGTGAGCCCAAGTGGATTCGCATGAGCGACATGATTGCCAAGATGGTGCGCGCCCGCAAGAACCTGAACGCCAATGTGGACTTCTACAGCGCCACGGTGTACTACAGCCTGGGTATACCCACGCGCATGTTCACCACGGTGTTCGCCATTGCCCGCGCCGCCGGCTGGGTAGCACAGATTCTCGAGCAGCTGGAGGACAACACCCTCTACCGCCCGCTCTCCCGCTACATCGGGCCGGATGAGCCCCTGCTCGTCCCCGTGCTCGACATGCGCTGATTTTCACCATACAACGCCCCGGTCATCCGACCGGGGCTTTTTTTCGGGCAAGTTTTTCCCTGCTGAACAATCGCTCCCGGTACTTTGCATTATGCCACAGATGGCGCTTTGCCTGCTGCGGGCACTGTGGTACAATGGTGGGCAACAATATGGAACTTCCGAAAAATTACTACATACCGACCGTCATCGAGAAGACGGGCCAGGGCGAAAAAGCCTACGACATCTACTCCCGCCTGCTGCTGGATCGCGTCATCTTCATCGGCACTGAAATTGACGACACCGTTGCCAATTCGGTGATTGCGCAACTGCTGTTCCTGCAGATGACAGACCCGAAGAAAGACATCCACATCTACATCAACTCTCCCGGCGGCTCCGTGACAGCCGGTCTGGCCATTTACGACACCATGCAGTTCATCTCCTGCGATATCAACACCTACTGCATCGGTATCGCGGCAAGCATGGCCTCCGTGCTGCTGGCAGCCGGAACAAAAGGCAGGCGATTCTGCCTGCCGAACTCACACGTGATGATTCACCAGGTGCGCGGCGGCGCTCAGGGTACTGCCGCCGATGTGGAGCGCACCATCAAGTTCATGTTCAGTCTCGACAAGCGCCTGACCGGCATACTCGCCAAACACACCGGCAAGGACTTCGACACCGTGAAAGCCGACCAGGACCGAGACAACTACATGACCGCCGAAGAGTCGCTTGCCTACGGGCTGGTTGACCGTGTGCTCGAGCACAAAGAGCACGGCAAGAAGGCATAACCCACCCTTTTTACCAGCATGGCTAAGAAAAAAGACAAGCGTGTGTGCGTGTTCTGTCGCGAGACGGAAGACGACACCTGGCCCGTGCTCACCTGGAACGGCATCGACATCTGCTTCACCTGTCTGGAGAACATGCTGCACCAGATGTTGCGTGAGCCCATGGGTGACCAGGCCGCTCAGCACATGCTCATGCATGTGAGCGAGGCTCACCCCCAGCTCATGCCGCAGGATGACCACGACGGTTCCCCCGTGCTCGAGGTCGAAACCCGTGACCAGGATTCCCTGCCCACCCCGGAGCAGATGAAACAGGCGCTCGACAACTACGTCATCGGCCAGGACTTCGCCAAGCGCACTCTCTGCGTGGCCGTGTACAACCACTACCTGCGCCTGCGTCAGGAGGTCAGCGATGACGGCACCGAAATCGAGAAAAGCAACATCCTGCTTGCCGGCGCCACCGGCTCAGGTAAAACCCTGCTGGCTAAAACTCTGGCTAAGATTCTCGATGTACCGTTCTGCATAGTGGACGCCACCACCCTGACCGAAGCCGGCTACGTGGGCGAGGACGTCGAAAACATCGTGCTGCGTCTGCTGCAGGCCGCCAACATGAATGTGGCCAAGGCTGAGCGCGGTATCATCTATGTGGACGAAATCGACAAAATCGGCCGCAAAACACAAAATGTAAGCATCACCCGCGACGTAAGCGGTGAGGGTGTGCAGCAGGCTCTGCTCAAGATTGTGGAAGGCACCGAGTGCAACATCCCCCCCAAGGGTGGCCGCAAGCACCCGAACGAAGAGTACATCCGCGTCAACACGCAGAATATCCTCTTCATCTGCGGCGGCGCCTTCGTGGGGCTTGAGGGCATCATCCGCAAGCGCCTGGGTTCCTCCAGCATGGGCTTCGCCTCCATCGAAGAAGAGCGCGACACCAAGGAGTACACCGAGGAAGAGGTACTGGCCAAGGCCATGCCGGAAGACTTCTTCATGTTCGGCATGATACCGGAGCTGATGGGTCGCCTGCCCATCTTCGCGCCGCTGACCACCCTGACGGAAGAGCAGCTCGTCAAGCTTCTCACCGAGCCGAAGAATGCTCTGGTGAAACAATATGCCAAGCTGCTGAAGATGAACAACGTGAAGCTCGTGGTGGAAGAGCCCGCCCTGCGTGCCATGGCTCGCCAGGCCATTGAGCGCGGTACCGGCGCTCGCGCGCTGCGCGGTATTTTCGAGCGCATGATGCTCGATATCATGTACACCGTGCCGAGCGACAAGACCATCACCACCGTCACCGTCACCGAGGATGTGGTGCTGGGCAAGGCTGAGCCCAAGCTCACCCGCCGCAAGCCCAAAACCGCCACTACCAAAAAGTAACACACCGCCATGCTGGTACTGGGTATCGAATCAAGCTGCGACGAGACAGCCGTGGCTCTCATCGAAGAGGTGGCAGGCGAGGTGCAACCGCGCCTGCTCAGCTCCGTCATCTCCACGCAGATTCCCCTGCACCGCCTCTACGGCGGTGTGATACCCGAACTGGCATCTCGCAACCACTCCACCAACCTGCCCGGCGTGCTGAAAGAGGCACTCGAAAAAGCCGGGCGCGACATCAAGCAAGTGGATGTCTTTGCCAGCACGGCAGGCCCCGGTTTGGTGGCCGCCCTGCTGGTGGGCAACACCGCAGCGAAAGCTCTGGCGCTGGCAGCGGGCAAGCCCTTTGTCGCCGTCAACCACCTGGAGGGGCACATGCTCTCCCCCTTCATCACCTACCCACAGGGGCTGGTGCCCCACCTGGCACTGGTGGTGAGCGGTGGGCACACCCTGCTGGTAGATGTGCAGGGCTCAGGGGATTACCGCCTGCTGGGGCGCTCGATGGACGATGCTGCGGGCGAGGCTTTCGACAAGGTGGCCAAGATGCTCGATTTACCCTACCCCGGCGGGCCGGAGATTGACAAGCGCGCCGAACAGGGCGACCCGGAACGCTTCAAGCTCCCGCGCCCCATGCTGCACGAGCCGCACCTCGATTTCTCCTTCTCCGGGCTGAAAACCGCCGTGCTCTACACCCTGCCCAAGCTGGTAGAGAGCGGCAACCCGAACGACCTCGATGAGCAGACAATGTGCGACCTCTGCGCCGGTGTGCGCGCCGCCATTGTCGAGGTGCTTGTACACAAAGCCCTGAAGGCTGCCCGTCAGACCGGTCACCGCGTGCTGGCCGTGAGTGGCGGCGTGAGCTGCAACGGTGCCCTGCGCCGCGAGCTGGCAAACGCCTGCGCCAAAGCCGGGGTCGAGCTGATACTGCCGCCCAACAGCCTGACCACCGACAACGCCGCCATGATTGCCTTCGCCGGCCTGCTGCGCGCGCGTGCCCGTGATTTCTCGCCGCTCGATACCCCCGTCGACCCCAACCTGCGCCTGGCCGGCGCTCAAACCCGCGCCTGAGCCCACCCCATGAGCCTGAGAGACAAGCTGGTGGAGATACTCCCCACCCTCCTGCCCACCCGGGAGGAAGAGGCCATCAAAGGCACCGAGCTCATCGCCCGTGTGCGCGCTGTGCTGGGGGATTCCTACTCCGACCGTTCGCTGCGCTCTCAGTTCTCCTTCATCGCCCTGGAGCCGGATTCCTGCCTGGCACGTGTACCCAACGGCCAGGGCTATTACCTGCGCACTGAAGATGAGGCGCCCTCTCTGCACCACGTTTTCACCACCGAGAGCGACAGCAACGACCCGCTGCACAAGGCGCTCGCCCTCGCCGTGCGCCTGTACGATACCGCTGGTATGGGGGTCTTCGTCTACCCGCCCGAAGATGACAGCTGGGAGCATCCCGACCTCGTGGCCGTACACTGGCCCGCAGGTTGCACAGATGCCGCAGGAGCCTATATCATCGACCCCACCGCACCTCAGCAAGCCACCTATCGCTCTGTATGTGTGGCTCCGGCAGAGGATGCCGAGGAATGCCGCCGCGCCTTTTTCCGCAGCCTGGCCTGTGGGCTGTGGGCTCAAGAAATCGAGTTATTGATAGTGGGCGATGACGCCGAGGCCGCCCCCGAGCTGTTGCGACTTGCCACACAATTCGGCGTGGGAGTGCGCACCATTGCGGCGAACGACGATGTGCTGGCTGATTTACCGCGGGCAGATGAGATATTCCGCGCCACTGCGGCAGATGCCCGCGCCATGCTCTCCGATTTGCAACAGCCCCCGCTGGCGCACCCCCGCCACCGCCATACTCCGGTACAAACCGGCGATGACCTGCCCGCCACCCTGGCAGCCCGAGCCTGGGCCGAGGGCTGCATTGACCGAGGACGTGTGGAGCCCTACGAGTTCCGCGTAGCCGTCAACTAACTGATACTCTGAGCCAGCCATGAATAAAATCAAGCAATTCATCAAACGCCGCGGCATCTTTGTGCTGATGCTGCTGGCCGGGCTCTACTACGGCGCCACAGCCCTGTGGGGGCTCACCAACACCCTGCTCTATTACCACGAGGCCGTCACCCTGCAGGCCACCGTGCTCGATGTACGCCAACGCCCCTTCGAATCCTACAGCGAGGCTCTGCGCTACGGCAACCTGCCCTGGCAGGGCGAAATTGCCTACCGCCCTATCCTCACCTTTGTCATGCCCGCCGGTATACCAATTCGAGCCCACACGGCTCCGGATTGGGACAATACAGACTACCGCAACGGCGAACAGATAGAGATTATCACCCACCCGCACGACCCGAATCAGGCACATGTGAACAAGTGGAAGTTCCTGTGGGGGGCTGACTGCATGCTGCTGGCTCTGGCAACCCTGCTGGGACTGCCGGCCTGGTTCGTGCTCTTCCCGCGTAAACGCCGCGCAGCCGGACGAAAGACAGCCCCGCGCTCCGCCCGGCACCCCCAGCCCCGCCCCCAGGCCCGGCCGCAGCCCCGCCGCGCCCCTGAGCCGGAGCAACCGACCTTCACTCTTTCGGCTGACGACCAGCCGCCACCCGCCCCCAAAAAACGCGCGCCCCGCAAGAAAAAGGAGGCAGCACCCGATGCCCCCAAAAAGCCCCGCGCCCCCCGCAAGAAAAAAGAGGTCGCCCCGAATGCCCCGCCCAAGCCGCGCAAACCGCGTAAGAAAAAGACGGAGCCATAACTCATTTTCCCTCGTTATCATTCCCAATCCTATCCTGACTATGAATCTCATCCCCCTCAGTTTGTTAGTCCTTCCGACAGCGGCCATCTGCTGCTATGCCGAACAACCGCCCACACTCACTCCGGCTGAGCAGCTCGCACAGAAAGGCATCACCCCCGACAGGTACAACGCCACCTTGGCTCATGTAGAGCCCTCCGGCAAAAGTTCACGCGAGAGAATCAGGCTCCTGCTGGCTGCCGGGGCCGATGTAAACCACATCCACACCTACCCCGATGGCTATACCTCCACGCCGCTGACCTCTGCCGCACGCTATCACGATGAGGAAGCCATCCGCCTGCTGCTGGAGGCCGGTGCTGACCCGAATCTGAAAGCCGGTGACATATCGCCACTACTCAATGCCATAGAGTTTTACAGCACAACCAAAAGCGAACAATCGCTGGCCATCATCCGCCTGCTGCTGGAAGCCGGGGCTGATGTCAATGCCCCGGATGCCAAAGGAAACACCCCCTATAACCGTGCGGTATATCGACCCGATATTCTGGCTCTGCTGCACCAGGCCGGGGCAAATACCGCCATCTGTAATAACGAAGGCTTGCCACCGCTGCACCGCTTTCTGGCAGGCCCCGGGTGGCAGAAAGCAAAATCAGCGGATTTCAGAAAACTTCTGGCAACCGGTTGCGATATCAATGTGCGCGACAGCGCCGGCAACACCCTGCTGCACTCCGCCGAGCTGGTACGCGCCACCGGCCTGAGCCTGCCGGAGCTGATAGCAGCCGGGGCTGATATCAATGCCGCCAATCACCGGGGAGCCACTCCGCTGATGATTCACGCCCGGTATGACCAAAGTGAGATATTCGTGCAGTTGCTGGAAGCCGGCGCCGATATCAATCGCCGCGACAGCAACGGCAAAACCGCTTTCGATTACGCCAAAGAGAAATTCTGCCGGTACAACTATGCCCAACTCAGCATGTCTGCCGCCGGTAAACCCGAGCTCGGCCATGCCACCGGCATGCTGCACACGCTGGCAAGTGAGTATCGCTACAGCTCAAACCCCGACAAGAAGCGGAAACTTCTCGCTCAAATAGGCGGCCTGTTGGCCATCGGTGCCGATCCGAACGTACCGGACTGCCTCGGCACGCCCTATCTCATTCATACCCTTTACTACAACATGGGTGGGGGGCAGGCGCTGAAAGATGCCTTGGCACACGGGGGAAATGTTCATTTACGGGATGAATACGGCAACACCCCGCTGCACCATGCAAGCGGCAGCGCCACCGAGCTCCTGCTGGCTGCCGGGGCCGACCCGAATGCCCGAAACGCTGATGGAGCCCCCGTCATTACCCATGTCATCACCGAAATCATGTGGCTCTCCCCGTCGGATTGGCAGACCGGCATCAATATGGCGGCTGTAACCGTCAGGCGGCTGTTGAAAGCAGGCGCAGACCCGAACGCCGCCGATGCCAAGGGCAATACGGCTCTGCACTATTTCCTGCAGGGCGATGACAGCGAAGACATTGTGCGCGAACTCATCGCAGCAGGCGCCGACATCAATGCCCGCAACAATGAAGGAGCCACGCCCCTGATGCTCGGTGCCGCACAGGGCTGGAGCGACACACTGTGCTTTTTCCTGAAGAACTATAAACCCAATCTGAACGCCCGCGACAAGCGGGGGCTCACCGCCATGCACTACACCGCCGAACGCAGCGGCTCTTCCCCCACCCCGCTTGCCGAGGCCGGCGCCACAATCGGCAACGCTCCGGAGGAGGCCGTGCTGCTCAACAACAAGGCCGAGGTAGAGCGTTACCTTACAAATGGAGGAGATGTGAACGTAGCGTGTGCACATGGCAGCACTCTGCTGCACTGGGCTGCTGCCTGCGGCCATACGGAAATCGCCGACATGCTGCTGAAGGCCGGAGCCAACCCGAATGCACCCGACAACAGCGGCACTCCCCCCCTGCAACTCTGCTTCCGTCACCTTTATGGGTGTTACTATGATATACATGAAGAATGCGCCGGCCTGCTGCTGGAAGCCGGAGCCAACCCGAACATCAAAAACAGAGATGATGATGAGTTACTCATCTTCGCCGCAGCCCGACATGCCACGGTGCTGGAACAAATGCTCCAAAAAGGCATTTCTCCCGATGTCAGGGACACTGAGGGCACGCCGCTGCTCTTCCACGCCACCTCGTGGAAATATGCCACTGCCGACTCGCTGAAAGTGCTGCTTGCTGCCGGGGTGGACATCTTTGCCAAAAATCCGGAAGGACAGGATGTTTTTGAATCCGACTGCGTGCAGGTGTACGACGTCTTCACCCTGTTGGATGAAGAACGCCGACGCCGTAAACCGGACAACCGATAAACACCAGGGACAAACGCTGCAAACCATCGGGCTGCCCAATGCAGCCCGATAGTAATCACGTCTCTTTACTTCCGCGCCTCGTACTCTGCGCGCTGGTCATCCCCAATGGGGCCGACGGCAAAATATTGCGCGGCAGGGTGGTTGAAGATGAGGGCGCAGACGGCTGCGGCAGGCTGCATCATGCAGGTTTCGGTAAGGGTGGTGCCGGTGTGAGTGGTGGCATCGAGCAGGGCGAAAACCGTGCGTTTCTCGCTATGGTCGGGCTGGCTGGGGTAGCCGCAGGCAGGGCGAATCATCTGCGAGCCCTCCACCGGCCAGAGCGTTTCCACAACCGCCTGAGTACACTCGGCAAGCGCCTCGGCAAGCATGTTAGCCACTGCGGCAATGAGCAATGCGGAATAGGGGTCATTCGCCGCATTCAGCTCAGCGGCCCATTCATCTGCCCCGCTGATAGCCAGCTGCATGGCACCCACATAGCCCCCCTGCCCGGCCACGAAATCAGCCAGCGCCAGGCGGGGTTTGTCGCTCACCTGCTGCTGGCGCATGGTGCGCAGCAGGGTACCGCCCTGCACGGCGATATCATCGCCCGCGCGCTCAGCGGGCCATATACCGAAGCAGGCGCGGGCCTGCAGGCGATTCTCCGCCACGGCGCGGGTGAGCAGCGCCTCGGCATCCGCGCGCAGGGTGGCGGCCTGCCGCTGTTTTTCGGCGGCACCGCCGAGCATGCCAAAGGTGCGCAGCGTGATGCTCCAGTCTGCGCGCTCAATCAGTTGCTGCCAGCTCAGCGGGAAATCCGGCTGCGGGGTATGACAGGCACACCCGGTGGGTACGCCGACAGTGAACACGCCGGTACGCTGCGCTACAGGCTGAGCCACAGCCCCCGACAGGGCGCGGGCGCGCGCCTCGGCCAGGGACAGCAAGGGGATATTTTTCTGCTCATGCTCCGCGCGCAGACGAGCCTGCTCAGCCTTCTGAGCCGCAATGAAATCCGCACGCCCCGCACCGCACAGAGCAGCTGCCACGGGTACGATACTGCCGGCATCTGCCGTCTGCAGCACCACACCATCAGGGTATAGCGGAGCGAGCTTAAGTGCCGTATGCAGCAGGCCGGTAGTGGCGCCACCCACGAGCAGCGGTACACTCAGACCGGCACTCTGCAGGGCAGTGGCCACGCGTGCCATTTCATCCAGAGACGGGGTGATGAGCCCACTGAGCGCCACGAGAGCGGCGCCCTCGCGCTGCACGGCGGCGATGATATCCTCGCAGGGCACCATCACACCGAGGTCAACCACTCGAAAACCATTGCAGGCCAGCACCACGCTGACGATATTCTTGCCGATGTCGTGCACATCACCCTTCACGGTAGCCAGCACCACAGTAGCGGCGGCAGTCTGTCCGGCCTGCGCGCTCTCCAGCAGCGGAGTGAGCACAGCAACACTCTGTTTCATAACACGGGCACTCTTCACCACCTGCGGCAGGAACATCTTGCCCGCGCCGAACAGTTCACCCACCTGCCGCATGCCATCCATGAGCGGCCCCTCGATGACAGCGAGGGGCGAGCCGCAGACCTCCAGAGCCTCGCGCGTGTCGGCCTCGATGTGCTCGGTGCGGCCGCTCACCAGAGCCTGAGCCAAGCGCTCCTGCACAGGCAGTTCGCTGCGGTCAAGCTGCTTCTTGGGAGCAGGTGCGGGAGTACCGGCACCGGCAGCTTTCAGGGCAGCTTTAGCCTCTGCCAGCTCCTGCGCATAGGCAATGAGACACTCCGTGGCGTCCTCGCTGCGGTTGAGCAGCACATCTTCTACCAGCTTGCGACGGTGGGCAGGAATGCTGTCGTAGGGAGTCATGAGCGCGGCGTTCACAATACAGAGGTCACAGCCGCTGTGGTGCAGGAAGGCACTGTGCATGGCCTCTCGCACGGGGTTATTGCCACGGAAAGCAAAACTGACGTTCGAGATACCACCCGAGATGTGGGTGAGCGGGTGACAACGGCGAATCTCTGCAGCAGCGCGGAAAAAATCGCGGGCGAGGTTCGCGTGCTCCGGCAGACCGGTGCCGACGGTGAGCACATTCGGGTCAAAGATAATATCGCCATCTTCAAAACCGACCACGCGGGTGAGCAGGTCATAAGCACGGTGGGCAATGGCCACGCGGTCATCATAACCGCCGGCCTGGCCATTCTCGTCGAAGCCCATCACCACCACGGCAGCCCCGAATCGGCGGATGATGCGGGCGTGGTGCAGGAACTCCTCTTCCCCGTTCTTCAGAGAAATGGAGTTCACGATTGCCTTGCCCTGCACGCACTTCAGGCCGGCCTCGATAACCTCCCACTTCGAGGAGTCAATCATGCAGGGCACGCGAGCGATATCCGGCTCAGCGGCAACGAGGTTCAGAAAACGGCTCATGGCGGCGGGACCGTCTATCATACCGTCATCAAAACAGAAATCCAACACCTTTGCGCCCTTCTGCACCTGAGCGCGAGCAATCTCCAGGGCTTCATCGTAAGCGCCCTCACGAATCAGGCGAGCGAACTTGGGCGAGCCGGCCACATTGCAACGCTCGCCCACATAGAGCAGGCCATCACTACTGCGGTGGTTGTAGGCCTCCAACCCGCTGAGGCGCAGCACGCCGTCCTGTTCGCGGGCGGGAATGGGGCGCGGGGCAAAACCGCTCACCGCCATGCGGATAGCGGCAATATACTCAGGCGTGGTGCCACAGCAACCGCCGACGAAATTGAGCAGCCCCTGCTCCGCATAGCCACGCAATATACCGGCCATGTGGGCAGCACTGTGGGCATAGCCACTCGGGCTGAGCGGGTCAGGCAGGCCGGCATTCGGGTACATGCTGATGGCACAGTCAGCCAGGCGGCTGAGCTCCTGCGCAAAGGGCAGCATGAGGTCGGCCCCCAGCGCGCAGTTAATCCCCACACTCAGCGGGCGGGCATGGCGCACGGAGTTCCAGAACGCCTCCACCGTCTGCCCGCTCAGGGTGCGCCCCGCGCGGTCTGTAATGGTGAAACTAATCATCACGGGCGGCAGCTCGCGCTCCTCACGCAGCTCAGCAATGGCGTACAGGCAGGCTTTCGCATTGAGGGTGTCGAAAATCGTTTCCAGCAGCAGCACATCCACCCCACCATCCGTCAGAGCTTTCACCTGCTCACGATAGGCCCGGCGCAGCTGGTCAAAATCAATGGCGCGGAACCCGGGGTCATTCACATCCGGCGACAAAGACGCCGTGACTGCCATCGGGCCGATGGAACCCGCCACCAGACGCGGACACCCATCCGCAGCCGCAGCGGTATCTGCCGCACTACGGGCAATGGCGCAGGCGGCCAGGTTCATCTCGCGCACCAGAGCCGCCAGCTCGGTGTTCGCCAGCACGGCGTCATAATAAGCGCGGTCATGTTTCGCCGTCGCGGCACCGGGGTGGAAAAACTCGTGCTGGCCGATGCTCGTGGCCGAGAACGTACAGGTACTGATGATATCTGACCCGGCGGCGAGGTACTGCTCGCACATGTCGCAGATGATGTCCGGGCGCGTGAGCACCAGCACATCGTTGTTATTGCGCAAATCCTGCGGGTAGCGGGCGCGATCCGCAAAGCGTCGGCCCCGGTAGTCATCCTCCTGCAGGGCGTGTTTCTGAATCATCGTCCCCTGCCCGCCATCCAGCATGATAATGCGCTTGCCCAGAGTCCCCAGCAGCCAGTTGCGGCGTGTCGTTGCGTCCATGGTTCCGTTGTTATTTCAAGTGATTAAAAAGCGGGCGGCCTCTGCCGAGAAGCCGCCCCTGTGGTAAAACTGTTTAGCGCTTGCCGATTGCTCAGCGGCGGGCACCCGGGTTGCGGTGCCAGATAATCACGCCCTTGCCCACAGCGTACAGATAGGCAAACATCAGCACGGCGATAAACACCGTCATCGACAGGAATGCAGCGCAGTTGTTCATCACGAACTCTTTGAAGCCCAGTGCCCACGGATACAGGAACACCACCTCAAGGTCGAACACCAGGAACAGAATGGCTACGATGTAGTACTTAATCGAGAAGAATGCCGGCGCACCATCACCCTCAGGCACGATACCGCACTCATACGGAACATCCTGCGCAGGCTGCAACCGAGCACGACGTCCGAAAATCACGCTGAGCACTATAATCAGACCGGCAAAACCAAAACCGGCCACCAACTGGATAAACGCTGATAAATATTCCTGGAGCATGGCTTAACAGGGGTTTTATACCACTATGAGAGCGGGATGTCAAGGATGAAGATTTGCGCCCGGGATTTTTTAACGCTGAAATTCACACGCATGTTACCCTCCCGATTCAGCGGGTCTCTTAAATCCAAAGATTTGAAAACTAACCTGAAATCAACGGCACCATCACATCATTAAACTTTTTACTCCACTCCGCGTGGAACTGAGCCATCGCCGGCCAATCAGCCTCATTTTCTATGCTCACGCCCCCCAGAGTGATTTCAATCTTGGAATTTTTCACTTCATCATTTCTTTTCCACGTCAGTTTCTTGCCCATATTAGCCTCTATTTCAAGCCTTCGGGAATACAGCAAATTAAAAATGCGTTTGTTTGTCTCAGCGTTGTCCTTACCTATATACAGCTCAACCCTTGCCCCATCCCGGTTTGCGACACAGCAGAGACACACCCCGGAAATTCCGACAAATCCATTTATCCAATTCTGTTTTGTCGGATTAACATTGCTGAACGCCCCATCCCCATGAGCCGCATGGAGATACTCCAAAGCATACGTCCAATATTTTCGACGCCGCTCGTAACGCGGCAACGCATCGACATCATCGCCCTCTTTTTCATCGCGCAGGTAAAACGTCAGGTCCATAGGCTCAATATCATAACGTTTGAACAACATATCCAGAACCGACAGCTTGGTTTGCGTGTTATTGTTAATCCACACATATACATGATTACCGAGCTCTGCATACTTGGTCAGATCCCCCTCCTTAAAACAGAAATGTTTTGCGTACATGTCATCTTCAGAGGCAGCCAGTCGCATGATTATCGATTTATCCATATCCATCAGAAGTTGAAGTACTTTCTGATACATTTCAGTCCAGCTGGTAACGGGATACTCGGTGTTTTTGAAACTGAAACGCGCTATCTTGCGCCCGCTCAATGATGATGCTTCTTCCTCCAGCGTACAGGAATCCATCTGTTTTTCCGCCGGCTTAAACTCCGTTTCAGGCAAAGCCCAGGCAGACAATGCCCGATGCGCCAAATATTCATTTCGCTCCTCAAGCTCAGCCAACGTCCATTTATCCTTTTTGGATATCCACATATTCATGCGAATACCACTGTCATCAAAACCATTCTCTATACTTTTCTTCTCGGTAAATGAACGGTTACTATACTGCGAATTGTAGGCGGTGAGCGTCAGATTGGCCATTCGATGCAACCACGTTTCATGTATGAGCTCCGCATCATCCCCCAATTCTCTACGCCAAGCCGGGGTCAAATGCTGCGGCATAATATGCTCTATGGAATATATGCCATCATCGCATCGGCTGTACACGTTTTTATCCTCAATTGTACCGAAATTCTCTAAGCGTTCCAGCATGTAAACCTTATTTTTTCTATTCATCAGATAGACCTGCCTGCTCGAAAACTCAGCCCTGAATTCCACATCATCCGGGAAACGCGATTTTTCCCGTTTATTCAACAGTGCGAACTTATACTTTTCCACATAATTTGCTTCTGTGCCGTCATATCGAACAATCTCACGGTGCAACATGAGGAAAATTTTATTCAGAGCATTGGTTGGCAAATCACATATGCTTCTACGGAAAAGATAATTTTCAGCAATCTGGAACACCTCTGTCACCTGTTTCTGATTTATCTTGTTTTCATCATACATGCGCAAAACCTCAAGGAAGAAGGGTCGCGTCACAGTTGTTTCCAAGTGATTCAAGCGATAGATGCATGCATCCAGAGCAGGGATTCCGCTCTTTGCGCCAAGCAACAACGAATAACGTTTGGCGTATTCCAGCAAATCAGTCAAAAGTTCCTCAATTTTCAGAATCCTGCTTTCCACGAATTCCTTGAATATACCATATATGCGCTTTTGCTGAGGAATCGACTGCAACTTTACACTGAGATAATCACGGATAAAGAAACTCGCATCATATTGAGTTAATATCTCTATTTTATTCCAAAATTTATCGTAATATTCATTCTGAAGCTCCAGAGGCTGCCCCATCAGAATATAATTTCTTATTTTATCACTTTCACTCAAATCTAATCCGGTTGAGTTCAGGCTCTCAAAAATAAGCTGTGGTTCATCATCTTGTTCCAATTGAATGTTAATAATATCCAGCTTGCCAATTGCCTCAAAAATCTCATCTACTGTGAGTTCTGAATTCTTTATTTCATCTCGAAAAAACTCATAATTAACAGTCAGATTAGACTCCCGTATATATTCAGCTGGTTCAGAAAAAAGTTTTTCATACGCCAAGCGGTCGTTCTTAACAGGTCGCAATTTTATACGGTTTTCCTTATCCGCACACTTATCCACAAGGTACAGTTCATAAATTCTCTCTTTGAGTCGCTCATCTCTCGGTATCACCGCGCCTTCATTAATCAGGTTATAAATGGCAAGCAGCAGCAAAGAAATCGTAGTAAGTCTTTGCTGACCATCAATAATAAGAAAATTCACATACTTACCGGGAGCATTTTGAGAAACAACACTACCAAAGAAATGGCTCTTTTTACGCTGTTTTACAATCTTCACCAAATCGTCATACAACTGCTTACAGTTCTCTATTTTCCAGTCATAGTTTCTCTGATATACAGGTATGATAAAGCGATTATTAACGCCCTCTATAAATCTTATAAAATTAAATTCCGAACCTTTCATAAACTTTTATCTCTGCGGAACAAGTGTTTTTCTGAATCAAGCCCCCTCATTAATTCCCTGTTGGCTCTGCCGTCAATTCCCGATACCGCTCGAACAGGAACGTGTTTTTCCACTCTGCGGCAAACTTAGCAGCCCGCGCAGCGATTGTATTCTGAGAAAGAGTAACGGCCATGCTTGACACTATAGCATATTCTGCCCGAATGGCAACCCCAAAACAAGATATTGGCCTCCGCCGGCTGCGCGAGGTAGCGAGCCTGCAAAAAAGCAGGCAGTAATGGAGCGGGAGCACCGTTAACCACACTTTGCAGCCACCCGGCTGCCACAGTTGCTCCCGCCCCATTACTGCCTGCCGACAGTCGGGCGGCTACAGGTGATTCAGATGGGGTCTTCTTCGGTATCGCTATCGATAAACCTGAGTACGCGAAGAAATAGCTCCTCACCGTCTTCACTTTCGAAGAAGAAGCCGGCGTCATCTTCAACAACACTGTAGGCGCGGCCGGTGGACAAAGGTAATATGTAGTGGAGCTGAGTTTGCGGGTGCGGGCCTGTGGAGTTCAGCTGCGGGGCAGCCAACACAACAGGCGAAGGCGGAGCTTCCGGAGATGGCACCTGCTGCACGGTAGCGGGGGTCTGCAGGCAAAGCACCCCAATCAGTACCATCAAAGCAGCAATAGCAACCCCGGCAGGCACAAGTCTGCGGCGCCACACAGTCCCGAAACTGCGGTTGCTGCGCAGGCGCCGGCTCTCATGCCGCACACGGGTCTTGAGCCTGACAAGCAGGCGAGATTCAAGTGGGGCGGGGTGAAATGCGGAGCTGAGTTGCTGCTGCAGCTGCACTTCGGTGCGAGAGGCCTGCTGCACTTCCCGCATGGCGCACAGCAACCGGCTGCGCAGGGCCGGTGGCAACTCGGCCGCCGGTGTGCGTGTGAACTGTGGGCGTGCGGTGTGAGGAGGCATGGTTATTCCGGCAAGGGGTTCGAATTGAGTTTTTCGCGGAAGAGGTCGAGGGCGCGGCGGTAGCGTGTATTGACGGTGTTCTGGTTTTCACCGGTCACCTGGGCCATTTCGCGGAAGGAGAGTCCCTCCCAGATACGCAGGATGAGCACCTCGACATATTCTACCGGCAGGGTTTGCAGCACACACTCGACATGGCGGCGGTGCAGCGCATCATCCAGCTCGCAGCGTAACCAGGGGTTATCCTCTGCCGGCTCGGGGAGTGCGTTGAGCTCATAGTTACGGCGAGTAAGGCGGCGGCGTGCATCATCTGCCGCCAGGTGACGAATGGCGCTGAGTGTATAGGTGAACCACTGGGCGGGTTCCCCGCGAAAATCACCACCCTCAACAGCGCGCACAAGCTGTAGCAGAGCATCCTGCAACACGTCCTCGGCATCTGCCCGACTATGGGTCTGCTGACGGGCATACAGAAAGAGCCGGGCACCATTGATGTCCAGCCAGCTCTCCCAGTCTATGGGGGGATTCGTCTCCCCACCGGGCAAATCTGTTATGCCGTCTTGCATACGCTATCATAGAATAAGGCGTATGAAGCATAACTTTTGTTTCAAAAAAAACTATTTTTTTCAAAAAAATATCGTCTGTGACCCCCAAAAAGTCGCAAACGATACAGAAACAGCGGGGATGCGGTTCAAACCGCAGCCCCGCTGAAAACGGAAAACCTGAAAGGGAACTCAGGCAAGAGTGGCCACAGCCTTGGCAGCCTTGCTCTTGTAGTTGGCAGCGCGGTTGGCGGGCACGATATTCTTCTTGGCAGCCTTGTCGATGGCAGAGGCGAACGTGTTGTAGGCAGCCACGGCGGCCTCCTTATCCTTACCGGCCACGGCGGCAGCTACCTTCTTACGAAGAGTGCGAACGCGGGACATGGTGGAACGGTTAACGGCGGTGCGGGCGATCGTCTGGCGGATGCGCTTCTTAGCGGACTGAGTGTGTGCCATAGTAAAAATTTATAAGTGGTTTTTCGTTTTGGTGCGGAGAGTTTACATGATTTCGGTCATTTGTCAAGCGAATTGAAACAAAAAAGGAGAATTTTATTGTCTTACAGATAAAACGAGGCAAAATTGAGGTCAGGCATGACATGGCGGAGGGGGATTTAGGCTTGCGCGTGGGGCGCGTGCGTGATATCATGCGCTGCATGAAGAGAATACGAGTGACAGGCTGTGCTGTGATAGCCATGCTGGTGATGCTGAGTGCGTGCAGTCAGCTGGAGCAGCCCGGGCTTTCGCCCGCCCCCGGAACGCCTGAAGGAGCTTCCCCGGAGACAGAGCTGAATCCTCCGGCTGAAAACAGTGAAAAAACAGAGGATGCGAGCGATAAGGAAGAGAATAATGCACCCGCCGCCTCACAGCAGGGACAGCAAGAGCACGTGTGCTCCGGGCTGCTGAGCTGCAAGCTGGGACTGTGCCCCAACGGCAAGAAGCGCCGACAGCAGCAGACCGAAGCCGTCGCTGACCGTCAGCAACAAGACAAACAGACAGAAGAAGATACAGAGGACCCCGCCCAAATTGCCGAAACCTCAGCCCCCGAAAAAACGGCACCTGTCACCCCCAGCGCCGAACAGATGGAGGCGGCCCGAGCCCTGATGGCCGCACAGAAGGAAAATAAAAAGAAACCTGCCCGACGGAACGAAACAAAAACGCAGACATCAACCCCGGAACCGGCAGAGGACTTTGTTCCCGAACCGGCTGTTGTCACCAACACCTCGGGTATTCCCGGCCGCAGCAATCTGCGCATGGGGCACTTTGCCCCGCCTGAGGAGGCTGCCAGCAGAGGCGACAAAGCAGCCCCCCGCCCGAATGCCGCCGAGCGCCACGGACTTCGCTCACCTTCTCTGCCGAAAATGCTGCCCATGGATATTGACGGCCAAACTCACGCACACTGACACTTCTTTTACAACGATATGAACCCCCCGCCCCGCAAGTTTGTACCCGTTCCCTTCGCCTACCACCAGGAGGTAGAGCTCACCATCGACAACCTCTCCAACCAGGGGGATGGTGTGGGCAGAATCGACAACTGGGTGGTATTCGTACCCTACACCCTGCCCGGTGAGCGAGTGCGCGCCCGCATATACCGCAACGACAAGAACTGCTCCATGGCAGACTTGGTGGAAGTGCTGGAGCCGAGTCCGCAGCGCGTGCAGCCGCAGTGCCCGGTATTCGGCTACTGTGGCGGCTGCCAGTACCAGCACCTGAACTACGCCGACCAGCTGGCATGGAAAACCGCACAGGTTGCGGATTTGCTGCGCTTGCAGGCCGGGCTTGAGCTGCCGGTACTGCCGGCCATTCCCTCCCCGGTAACATACGGCTACCGCTCAAAAATCACCCCACACTTCCACAAGCCGAAAGATGCAAAGATGGGCAACATCGGTTTCCTGCGAGCGGGCTCTCGCAGCGAGGTCTGTGATATCAAGCAGTGCCCCATCGCCATGGCTGAGCTGAATGCCGCTCTGCCCATCGTGCGCAAGAGCGTGCAGCAGACTGCCGCCCAGTACAAGCGCGGAGCCACCCTGCTCATGCGAGTGAGCGAGGGGAGCGTTATCACGAACAACAATGCAGTCTGCACAGAAAAAGTGAGCAATCTGACCTTTAATTTCCTCGCGGGCGACTTTTTCCAGAACAACCCCTTTATTCTGCCTGCATTCACCGGCTATGTGGCAAAACAGGCCTGCGCCGGTGGCGCCCGATATCTGGTAGATGCCTATTGCGGCAGCGGTCTGTTCGCCCTGACCCTGGCACCACACTTTGAGAAAGTGCTCGGGGTTGAGGTGAGCGAAACGAGTGCCGACTGGGCCCGAGCCAATGCGCGCAGCAACGGCATCACCCACGCCTCATTCCTCGCCGCCAGTGCAGAGGCTATCTTCGAACAGGTTGACTTCCCCGCCGCCGAAAGTGCCGTGGTTATCGACCCCCCCCGCAAGGGCTGCGATATGGCATTCCTCAACCAGCTCTTTGCTTTCGGCCCCGCGCGCGTGGTGTATGTTTCCTGCAACCCGGCCACCCAGATTCGCGACCTGGCAGAGTTCGCCAAGGCAGGTTACCGTGTGGTAGAGGTACAGCCGTTCGACCTGTTCCCGCAAACCAAACACCTGGAGTGCGTGGCAACCCTGGAGAAAATGCCATGACCAGCAGTGACCACACCGAACTGAGCAAGCGCATAGGCCGCAGTGGTGAGGATTACCTGGAGGCTATCGGCCACCTGTGCCACCGCAACGGAGCAGCCCAGGTGAGCGACATTGCCCAGATGCTCGGTGTGAAAAAACCCAGCGTGACGGCAGCCATGCGCAAGTTGGCAGATTTGGGGCTTATCGAGTACCACCAATATGCCCCCATCGTGCTCACAACGTCGGGAGAGCGCTATGCTGAGCGGGTTATCCTCGCGCACACCATTCTGCTGCGTTTCATGACCGAGGTTGCCGGGCTGCCCCCCGAGCGAGCGAATGAAGCCGCCTGCAGCATGGAGCACATACTCACTTACGAAGAGATACAGGCTATCGGCACACGGCTCTCGCCCCCTGTCCGACAGCCGGAATTTTGAACATTTGCACCAATCTTTACGTCAAACGGGTAAAGTAACATCATGAACAGAACATCTCTCAGCGTCACCACATCGCTCATCATCATCAACGTGGTTGTATTCCTGGTAGGACTGATTGCCCGCCAACCCGCTCTATTGGGCATAGCCGTACCGGGAGCAGATGTCGCGGAACCGACTCTGCAGGTCATGGGAGCCTATTCCTGGTTTACCTGTTTTATGGAAGGTCAGATATGGCGCCTGATTACCTACCAGTTTCTGCATGCGAACTTCGGGCACATATTGTTCAACATGTGGGCGCTGTACTTCTTCGGGCCTGCTGTGGAGCGCGTCATGGGGCCCAAAAAGTTCCTGCTCTACTACCTGAGCTGCGGCGTAGCAGGCGCGCTCTTCTCATCTCTGCTGGCCGGTATCGGCCTGTACAGCACGCTCGACAGTCCCCAGAGCTACCTGGCTGTAAATGAACTGGTGCAGCAGTTCACCGACTACAGCGGCGCAGTATCCCCCTGGCAGCTGGTGCCGATGATAGGAGCCTCTGCCGCAGTGTACGGCGTCATGGTATCGGTCGCCTACATGTTCCCGAACGAGCGCATATCTCTGTTGTTCCCGCCGGTGACGATGACCCTGCGCACATTTGCTCTGGTAGTTATCGGTATAGCAGCGGTTCACGTACTGCTCAATCTGAACAACGCAGGCGGCGAAGCCGGCCACCTGGGCGGCATCATCCTCGGAGCCATAGTCATGACCGTGTGGAAATGGCGCATCAGAAACCGTTATTACTGATATACCCCCGGCTCTCACTCCCATGGCAACGGCACTTTTCGACATGGACGGCACGCTTTTTGCGGGCGACTCACAGCTGCGGTTCTGCCGCTGGGTGCTGCACCGGCACGGCTGGCGGCGCCTCTACCTGCTGGCAGCAGCTCCCTGCGGGGTGTTGCGAGGGCTGGGAATTTTCAACACGGAGCGCATGAAACGCGCCTTCCTCGCCTATGCCTGGGGCATGTCCGCAGAGCAGCTGCAACAGCACTGCCGCGATTTCGTGCAACAGGAACTTATACCGGCCCTCTATCCCCCTGTGCTGGAGCGACTGCGCGCACACCAACAGGCAGGAGATATCACTGTGCTCTGCTCTGCCTCTCCCGATTGGTGGACCCGCCATGTCGGTGCTACCCTCGGTTTCACCCACACCATCGGCACCCCCACGCAAGACTTTGAGCGAGTGCCGTTCATGCCCGCCATCCCCTCCCCCGGCAACAACAAGGGAACCAACAAACTTGTGCGCCTAGCCAAGCTGGGAATCAACCATGCTGACGTAGGCTATACCGACAGCGCAGCCGACCTGCCCATGCTCTCCATCTGCGACCGTGCCGTACTCGTGAATCCCAGGCCGCTCTTCGCCGCTCAAGTCACCGGGGCAGAGGTGCTCACCCCTCCTAAAAATCTGCCTACGGTCTTTGCCCTGCGCTGTGTCACAGGTATTTGAAAAGGAGTCTCTCCGGAACGGTTATTCTAACCTCTTGCCATGCGGGGCTGATGTGGTACAGTAGAGGGCATGAACACCGGAACTGCCCTGGCCCTGCGTGACATCGAAATTCTGTTTCGCCCCTTCCGTCACCGCAAAATCGAGCTTACCAGTCGACTTGTAATGGCTCCCATGACCCGTAACTTTGCCACCGACGGTATACCAACGACCGAAATGGCGAGTTACTACCGCCGACGCGCCGAACACGAACTCGGTCTCATCATCACCGAGGGGGCGGCTATCGACGACCCGGCTGCCGCAGCCGACCCCGACACCCCACATTTTTATGGTGGTGCAGCACTGCGCGGGTGGAAATACATCTGCCGCTCGGTTCACGCTACCAACTGCAAGATAATCCCCCAACTCTGGCACGTGGGTATGGCTCGCCCCACAGACGGCAGTGCACCCAATCCACAGGCTATGCCTATCGGTCCCTCCGGTATAGACCCCATCACCCTGCAACAAACCACCATCCCCATGAGTCGCAGCAGAATTGCCGAAGTCGTGGCATCATTCGCACGGGCAGCTGCGAATGCACAGCGACTGGGTTTTGACGGTGTGGAGATTCAGGGGGCCCACGGGTTCCTCATTGACCAGTTTCTGTGGGCCGCAACCAACCGGAGACAGGATGAATACGGCGGAGATTTGCCACGGCGAGTGCGTTTCGCCCGCGAAGTCGTGCAAGCCGTGCGAAAAGCTGTGGGTCGCCACTTCCCCATTCTGTTCAGACTCTCGCAGTGGAAAATTAATCATTACGAAGCCCGCCTGGCGGAGACTCCCGAAGAACTCGCTGAAATCGTACACCCCCTCTGCGAAGCCGGGGTCGACATCTTCGACTGCTCCACACAGCATTATGACAGGGCGGAATTCCCCGGTAGCCCACGCACTCTGACGGCATGGGTTCGGCATCTCACCGGCAGACCCACCATCTGCGTAGGTGAAGTCGGCCTGCACACCACCCCGCTCACCCGGCTGGCACAAATGCTCAGCGCCAACGAGTTCGATCTCGTTGCCCTGGGACGTGCCCTGCTGGCAGACCACGCTTGGGCAACGAAGGTACACAGCGGAATGGAGCAAACCATCACCCCTTTCACCTCACGAGCTCTGGGCAAATTACTGTAAAAAATGGGTTCTTTTTCAGATTTGCTGATGAATGTTGAACGATTCAACGATATAGGCAAAAAGCAGTAGTTCAGCCTTGCATTTGCTTGTAACAGAGGAATGGACAAAATAGGGAATCCCGGACAAAGTGTTTGAGCTGACAAAAAGGGGCTTCCGGCTTCGAGCGAGATTTGCCCTACCATAAACAGGGCGTATTTGGGGGTGTATCTCAAATGTCCCGATTAGTTGAAAAGTGCTGAAAAACAAAGGAGCGGCAGTCGCTAAACTGCCGCTCCTTCGAGCTACCGGCTGGACGTTTTGCGTGCCTTATTATCAATAAGTTACGCATTCTGGGCATATAAAGTGGGCATATGTAGCCTTAAAATCAATCACTTTCGTCTTTCCCGGATGCTTGTCTGTTCGATGCCTTTCCGGGGTTAGTTTTCATCCGAGATGGGGTGTAGACAGGCATCCTCCGAGTCATTGACTGCGGACATGGCTTCATCCATCCTTGCATCTGCCGAGAGGTTGAACCTCTCGCCCTTCGCGTTGAGGAAATCATCCAGTGTGTCGAAGTGTTTGGTGTCAACGCCATCCTCGTGACGATCTCGTCTGTAGGCTACGACAACACCTTCCTGGGGTGATTCGAAGGAATGTTCACCTTCCGCCGGCTTTACAGATTCAGCCAGCGAACTGATATCTCCCAGGGCAATCAATTCCCGAATCTTCTCCGGGTCTTGGTAATGATGGAGAAGGACTGCTCCGTTATATGACGGGTAGCCGTCCCAGTGACAATAAATGACATCCAGACTTCCATCTTCGTTCCAGATGCCGATGTGCGATCTTGTACTCATCGTTTGGTCGTTGTTGGGTTATATATTGGAATGCTCACACATTCAATGCATGAGGAGAGGGCGAAATAACCCGCTCATGCATATATAGCCCCCGGAACGACCGTTTTTCACCGGCATTCAGGAAAAAGATGGTTCTATAGTCATAGGTCATTACCTCCCGTGAACAAGATTAGGGAATAGCTCAAACGCATGGTAAAATGAAGAAGATAGCCGGGAGCTCTACATCCATTTACGAATAAACTTATACGCCTTGCGGATGCCTTCACATATAACATAAATTAAAGCTAAAATGATAAAGACAGTTCCAACAACCCACATAATACTTTCCATAGAAAAATCTCCTCTGAACTTAATTTGCTTTGTTCGCACCATGGAAAAGCATACGAATACAAAAAGACTGATGAGACCACCGAACACTATTCCGAGCACTTCACCTACACTTGCTGTACCGGCTTTTTGGGGCATGGTAACAGGCTCGGGTTGAGGGTTCTGATGAACCGGGGGCGCAGGAGGCAATGCAACAGGAAGAGGTGGTGGAACAGCATGGGATATTCCCTTACCAAAAACAAGCTCTACCAGTTCCCATTGGGTTGCCCCCTCCCACCACACCTTCGTGCCAGGAGGATACATTCCCTGTTCAAAGGCGCTCTGCACCATGGCCTCAGCATAGGGGCCTTGGGGAGATTTACCGGGTTCTGCTACGAAGTATTGATTCATATTGTAAGGTGGTAGTGTTATTCTCGTGCACCGGCGGCGCGAAGAAGATTAACTATCTCGGTGTAGCCCGCCCTTCTGGCACTTTCGAGGGGGGTGTAGCCATATTCGTCCACTTTATTGACATTTATACCGGGCATAGCAAGTAACAGCTTGACAACCTCCACGTGGCCTTTTTCTACAGCTTTCGAGAGGGCTTCGCCTTTATTTACATCAATCCCGGGAACAGCCAGCACGTGCTTTATCAGCTCGGCATTGCCGCTTTCTGCAACCATGTCGAGAATAGTTCGGTAGTATCCGTCTTCAGTTTCTATTTCTTCGTTAACATCAATACCTGGAGCCTTCAGCAAAAGTAAAAGGGCTTCCCCATGTTCATGAAACAAGGCTTTCCAGAGGGGCTCCCCCTCATTTACATCAATACCAGGGGCGGCCAGCAACAGCCTCACTACCTCTGTGTGCTTATTTTCTACGGCTTTTATAAGAGGGTCTCCCCTGTTTACTTCAATACCAGGAGCCGCCAATAACAACTTAACTACCTCCACATGGCCGTTCTTGGCGGCTTTCTCGAGAGGATAATTCTCGTTAACATCTATCCCGGGAATAGCAAGCAAAAGTCGTACAACTTCCGTGTGTCCGTTCTCAGCTGCACGTTCAAGCGGAGTTGAACTGCGATCGTCCTCGCTAATGTACCAGTCCTTGCATTCTTTGTTGACATCTATACTAGGAACAGCTAGCAAAAGTTTAACAATCTCCGGATGACCGTTCTTGGCAGCGCCTAACAGGGCGTCATACTCATTCATTTGTGCAACATTGATACCCCCCGCAAGCAAAAGTTCCGTTATGTTGATATTTCCCTGAGCACAGGCTTTCGCCATTGCTCCACTTCCTACTTTGCTCTGAATATCTAACTCTGATGAAATAACACCTAATTCCCGCAATTCCTTTACTGCCTTTTCCTTGGAAATTTTGCGAGGCTTAAACCGTTTCTTCTTGGCCGTGGCTGATACAGGATAAGAAGAATCTCCGCTATCAGAAACGAAATAAGCAGTGAAGGAGAAAGAGGCGATTAACGCCACGGCGCCTCCGATGATGAAGAGCTTGCGATACTTGCTCCACAACTTAGGCTGTTCCTGTGGCAACGACGCCGCAGGAGCTTCGGGCACTGTAGTCGATGGCTCAACACCCAATGCGGGCATAGATGTTTCTTCGCCGCTCTCCGGGAATACCTCACCAAACGGCATCCAGTCGGTAAGACCTTCTGTCCAGATGAGAGTCTGCCTGTATATGGCACCACATCGCATCAGCACCATCAAAGCATCTTCGGCTAGTGGGCCAATCTGCTGTTTGTTGGAGTCAATGTAGAAATACTGTTTCATTGTGAGTTAATTACCGAGTTTTGCAGCACTTATACATAGAGACGCAATTTCATCGCTCTACTTCCTAACGCGACCTTCTCCTTTGCATCGAGGACAGACAATTACATATAGACCATCGGGGGTGCAGGAAGTGCCCTTACCATTACAATGCCAACAGTGAGTCCCGTACTTCTGTTCATACACATCTAAAAACTCTTCTAGTGGATCTTGTCTTGGAGACACGTTTATAGGGGGACTCTGATAGGATTTTTTTATTTCGTTCATTTTTTTCATAAACATTGCTGCCCCTATAAGTATGGGTGCTATCCACCACGGCATTTTCATAAGTGTGTATGAGGGTCATTTTTATTTATGTGTTTTGAAAGGAAAACGTGGTAATACCCCATTTCTTCCCTTTATCATCACAGCGTTAAGTAGCTCCACGCGCACCTCTTTTCCATTCGCAAGAAGGTGCCGAATGGTTTCAAGAAGTTCGCTTACCGGAATCTGGAGAAAGATGACAGGCATGACCAGTTTTTGAACGATGAGAATTTAGCATATTCTGCGGTTAAAAGCAAGCATTATATACGCACACTGTATCGTTTAATATGCGCTATGCTAACTTTTGTGACTTGAATCGGTTTCATTCTGGTCATAAATGCGCGATTTTGGTACAATATGAGAGATGAATGAAGTAAACCAACGTCTGAGGTCTGCCGTTGAATTGGCAGGAATCCGTCGGCCTGAGCTTGCTTCATTGCTCGGGGTGAGTGTTACAACGGTGAATGGATGGTTCAGCTCCGGGAGAACGATTCCGAAGCTGAAGCAGAATGCCATTGAGGCCATTGTGAAACAAGCCCGCCGCCCGGAGCTTAAATTTGATGACATTGTGTCGTTTTCTGTCCGACTCACGCCGCTTGAATGGAAACAACTGTGTGATATTGCCGGGGCGGAATCTCTTTCCCCGCATGAAGCAGAAGCAAAGGTGCGTGAGTTGTTGCAAAAAGCCTGGGGCAAGCTCAGTGCTCGCCACTGAATCCTCCGATTTCAGCCCCCATAGATAAAAAATTCTTTTCTACTGTCATTCCGTCATTGCGTCACTGAGGCCATGCCGGGAAAGAGAAACCCGCCAGTCTGCTGAGGTCAGAATGGCGGGTTTTCCAGTTACTTATCAGGCGCAGAGGGGCAGTTCATCCTGCGGCTCGGGTTCATGACGGGGAGGAACGCGATAAAATTTCAAGGCCTGCAAGCCACTTTTTTTGCCATAGTACGCAATTTTTACGCATGCCTTCCCATACGCCTTGTGGACACCTGAAGCAGTCACTCAGATAGGGGCGGATTGAACCAGTCAGCAAAGCGGTCGGAGGAATATGGTCGCCAGATATCATTTTGCCCGAGCCAGTCGCATTCGATGCGGTTAACATTGTATGGAACAGCCCGGCGTACACTGCTCTGGTGGCCGGATGTTGTGCTGGAGAAGCAGGTGGAATCCAGCAGGACAAAGTAGCCTATATCCGGGCATACGGCGATGGGGGTGGAATAGGAGTAGGCCACAGTGAAGTCCTTACCTCGGCGGATGGAGAAGCGTCCACCAGGAGTATGTCTTTCTCTCTGACCATCCTGCGCATAGAACAGGTCATGCGCTATTGTGTCACTACATTGGCACATGTCATTGGTTCAGGTAAAACAAAGCACCCCCGCCGGCGCTCCATGGCCGGTGGGGGTGATTGTGTATGCTAAAGAACAGGGTAGTTTGAAATTACCTTCTTCTGCTTGTCTCGCCGATGACCTCTATACCCTTACTGAACAGGGCAATGACCACAACACAAATAAGTTCCTTCAAGAGTGGGTGCATTGTTCTGAATCGGGTTGAGTGAATACCTTGACAAGTGACTTGTACGCCTCAATACATACTGCCTTGGAGCCGTGGTAATATACCTTGGCTCGATTGCAGAGCTTCTCGTGTATCGTCACGGCGTACTCCTTACCATCGTGACACAGGGCAATGCAACGGGGATGTACTTCCGCTGTGACGATAAGCCGGCAGAGGTTGGGGAAATCCAGGTCTACCAGCTGTTTCCTGATTCGTTCCTCGTTCATGCTGCTACGTTCTCCTCGGTTAAATCCTTCAGTTCCACCAGGCCGATATTGTCGGTTGCCGGTGTCCATATCCATTTCCTGTCGCAGGCCTGGTACAGGTAGACATATTCGATGTACCCACCTTCAGAGCGCATGAGCTTCTTGTACTCATCCAGTGTGTCGAAGTGTTTGGTGTCAACGCCATCCTCGTGACGATCTCGTCCGTAGGCTACGACAACACCTTCCTGGGGTGATTCGAAGGAATGTTCACCTTCCGCCGGCTTTACAGATTCAGCCAGCGAACTGATATCTCCCAGGGCTATCAATTCCCGAATCTTCTCCGGGTCTTGGTAATGATGGAGAGGGACTGCTCCGTTATATGACGGGTAGCCGTCCCAGTGACAATAAATGACATCCAGACTTCCATCTTCGTTCCAGATGCCGATGTGCGATCTTGTACTCATCGTTTGGTCGTTGTTGGGGTATATATTGGAATGCTCACACATTCAATGCATGAGGAGAGGGCGAAATACCCCGCTCATGCATATATAGCCCCAAGAACGACCGTTTTTCACCGGCATTCAGGAAAAAGCTGTTTTCATGGTCATGGTGTCATTGATTGGGATTCAAATGAAACCAGCTTACGTGGCGATTTTCAAGATTGGTTGTTGCTTACACTTTCCACTATAAAGTAACTTCTACGCTCGCAGTTACCTCATTCTTAATCTGATTTTCGACTTCAGTATATAGGTTGACCTCGTTATGAATATCTTTCGTACGAATAGAAACAATCAATGAATACCGCGCCTTATCATTGTACCTATGGTGCGTCGTTTTGGTCTTCCACCATCCGGCTTCAGGGATAACTGCAATTCCTCCCATTGCGGCTAAATCAGAAGCACTTCCCTCCCATATATCCGAATGAACAGAACCGACAAAGGCGTTGTTTCCTAGTTGCCATCCAGCATACTGTGACGGATTACTTACCGAGTCGTCAGCCTCTCTCTTTGCCTTGTTGATTTTCTTAAGGTGCATCTCCCGCGTATCAACGCTTTTGCGAACGCTGAAACTTAGGCTGTAGGAGGGATAACTATATGAACGCTCAAGCCCCTCAATAGCAGAGGGATTGGGTTCAACAAAATAAGAGAGCGTCACCTTGAGTTCTACAGATGCATCACCCAATGCTTCAAGTGCAGCCTTGGGCCATGGTAAATCATGATACACCATTTCGTTGTAGGTCACACTTTTGCCATCCTTTATGCCATATGGCGTTAATTCCCCCTCATGAACAAGAGTAAGACTGTTTGACATGCACGACATGGCTCGGGATAAGCTTGCCTCGCCATGTCCACACATTCTAGCCAAAGCCATATAGGAAGATGCAGAGGGCTTTGCCGGTAAATACTTGCGTTTCATTTCGTCTGTCCATTCCGCAGAATGAACCAGTAAAGCACGGACTGTTTCGAGGCGAAGTGATGAATATTCACGCATTATGCATGCAGCCATGTGTGTTGCTAATCCCGAGGCTAAACTAGTACCTTCAAACGGTATGTATTGTAAACGGAACTCCTCTTTGTAGGGAGAAAGTAAACACAAATCATCGGGTTTATCCTCCTGTCCGTCTACTAACACAATGTTCCCCCCCTCACAAAGGAAATCGGGCTTTATGGGAGCAGATTCTTTCCATAGGGAAGAATTACTTGACCAAGGAGAAAGATCTCCATCCTTTGCGTACAATTCGGCATTAGCCGGAACACTTGGATCATTGTATTCGGTCAAATGAGTTACTGCTCCGATAGAGAGAACATTCCATGCCTGAGCCGGATTTTGGACTGTTGCAGCCATGTCACTTGGGGTACATAAATACTCCGTCCGATTGCCGGCAGAAATGATGAATAACCGACCATCACTACTTTCCTCCCCATACATAGAAGCGGATGAGTCTAGTGCAGCAGACCATGAAGTCGGATTACCCAATACTTTCGTTTGGTGCGGTGACGTAATGGCCATGCAAAATACACGAGGTGACTTTGGACTCGTAATCTCGACTAAGCTAACTGCTCGCAAAGTTACCTCTCCATGCAATTTATCCTTGTTAGCTAAACCAAATATACGACATGATTCAATGGGGTGGGGACGCACAGTACCACTGGCATTCATCATTACATGATTGAGATTGCCGTAGGCGGCAATACCTGCCATTGATGTGCCATGTCCATCTTTATGTGAATCTGCGCCACTCTTACCATCATCAACACATAGTAACAATCCGTCTTGAATAAGAGGGGAAAGTATAGGATGCCTATTGCAGCCGGAATCTAAAATACAAACACGAGGAGCGTCATCCCTAGGCGTTTGCAACCGTTCAATTATATGTCGTGACCATTGCGCCTGTTCTGCCGGTGATGCAGATGTTACCAAAGAGGTTAACTCACGACATGCTCGACATTGTTTAATGGAAGCAAGATTGGCTGTTAATACGGCTAACTTTGACCTGTTAGCATGAATAATGTAGACTAAACACTCAGGAAAACACAAAGGAGCTTTGCCGTGAATAATTCCGTTTGATCTGCACAGGTCTAAAAAATCATTAGACTCCGTTTCATCAGCTTTTCTGGTAAGCCATATTTCAATCCAAATCTCCTCTTCTTCCGGCAATGCGACTACTGAATCTTTCCAATACCAATCAGGTATAGCGCGTTGAAACGCCCCAATTCTACCCACAAAATCTTCATTCTTGGGTTTGTTCGTTTCCTTAGTATTGATGTCTCGAAAATCGGTAATTTTCTTTCTCAATTTCTTAGCCGCCTTTTCAGGAAGAAGAACTGTTGCGGTATAACCATCTTCTACCTCCCTCCAGTCCAAGAGTTCCATTTGGCTCTTGTTCAATCGGTCTACAGGAAAATCCTTACCATCCTGAGTCTTAAGAGATATCCTATTAACCTTCTCTTGGGCGGCTTCATAGACAATCTCGTCAAACTGCTGCAAAATCCTGTTTGCATGTTCTACTCTATTGCCATATGTATACGCAATCGTCTTATAGCCGCCTTGGCGCGGGGGCGAAAATGCCATATGTTCGCCTGCTTGTGCGACTAGGAGTAGTGGTAACTTCTCAGACATGTTTACTCTTGGAGTTTTATCGCCGCTGAACGCTCCGCAAATGACTGCTCTAAAATAAGCTGAGTTACCTGCGCTTTACCTTCCAACAAAGCAATCTTAACAGCATCGTGGCAAGCGCTCACTACATCAGCGCAGCTTATGTTCTTATAATTTTTTGCGATTGAATCAATGGATATATCCTCTGTTAGGAAAGTCGACAAGGAATTGCGGATAAGTTGTGAAATCCCGTTCCTATCAGGCAGAGAAAACTCAATGCAATCATCGAAACGACGGAAGATGGCTCTGTCCAGCATGTTTGGCTTATTTGTGGCAGCAACCAATATGCTTTCAGATTTATCTTGTTCAATACACAACAATAGTGTATTAAGCACCCTACGCATCTCGCCTATATCATTTCCACCGCGTTCACCGCCCAAAGTATCAAATTCATCGAACAAATAGAGTGCCCTATTCTTCGCGATAAACTCAAACACTTGATGAAGTTTCGCACTACTCTCTCCCATGTAGCGGGAAAGAATCATATCGAGATGCACGGCGACCATGGGCAAATGTAGCGTATTAGCGAGGACATTGGCAGTCATAGTCTTCCCCGTTCCCGGTGGCCCCGCTAATAAAATCTTGCGACGATTACTCAATCCATGTTGTCTGAGCACTTCCTGCTGCACATACTCGTGCATTATTCGCTCAACCCGCTTTTGATTTGCTTCAGCTAATACGAGTTGATTACGGAACCTGTCGGGAGTACGCAAAGCAAGTACGTCCTGCATATCGTCAGGAATCAATACTTGCTTGGATTTCGTTTCTCTCCCAACCATTTTGAGAGCCTTACGAATATCATTTGCGAACGCCTGATGACCCTTGCGTGCCTCTGTCGAGGCAATTTGAAGAGCAACAGTATAGAAATGCTCCCGATCGTCACGTGTGTGAGATCGTATAAGAGACATAATCTGTTCTGCCGTTGCCATGCCTATCGGGAATTATGCACATTGCAGAGCAATTGTCAAGAATATTAATACAGTCACTGAACGGCGTCACTGAACGGCGCATTGCCTCAAAAATCCAGTCACCGAACTGACACTTCCCACGAGTTCGGCTGACACGTGAAAAGCTGGATGCCTCATAAATCAGGCACTAATATATACACATGTCACTCAAAATGAGTAAACAAGCAATAATAGAGTTACTGGATTCGAACGCTGCAAAGTATCGAAAGACTCACTCCCGCAAAGCTAAGGGAAAACTCCTTAGGCAACTAATGGAACTCACAGGTTACAAGTCGCCTAAAAGCATTATCAGATATTATTCACGCACGCGAAAACGCAAGCGAGTGAAAAAGAGAGGGCGTCTGCCTAAATTGCAACCCTGCGACATCGAGCTCATAAAGTCAATTTGGTTGAATTCTGACCAACCTTGCGGTAAACGGCTCCATCCCATGCTGCCAACGTGGCTGCAGGCTTACTCAAAACGACAAGAAATTGACGAAGCGTCACAAAGACGCATCCTGAGTGTATCACCTGCCACTCTGGACAGGGTGTTGCGTAATTGCAAAGTAGATGACATCCATAAAGCCAATAAGCAAACTATCAGCGCATTAAAGCAATCCATACCCATTATAGACACAACACGAAAGATTGATGTAGCCGGGCATCTATACGCCGATACAGTAGCTCATTGCGGAGATAGTATCCGCGGCAATTTCGTTTGGACGTTAACGGTTACGGATGATTTGACCTTATGGACGCTCAACCGCGCAATATGGAATAAAGGTCAGGAAGCCACATGCACGGCCTTTCTATATCTGCTACGCGAGATGCCGTGCATGGTTCGTAGCATCAATACAGATAATGGGTCAGAGTTTATCAACTACCATTTGCAAAGAATGCTCAAAGAAAAGTACAAGAGGTGTAAACTGACTCGTTCCCGCCCATACAAAAAGAATGACAACGCCCGTGCAGAAGAACGTAATCGTCACAAAGTCAGAGAATTAATAGGCTATGAGAGAATAGACAATGAACAATGCGTGTTTCTGCTCAACCAGGTATATCGATATCATAATCTGCTCACTAATTTTTTCATAGCCAACACAAGATTAGTATCAAAGCAACGTAATCCGGTCACCGGCAAAACGAGAAAGAAATACGACAAAGCCCGGACCCCATATGAAAGAGTCATGGAACAAATGAAAGATGGGGCAAGGAAAAGAAACCTTATAGCTCTGAGGGAATCCCTCGATCCCATCGAATTGCAGGAAAATATCCAAAAATCACTAAAAAGGCTCTTCCTGCTCATGAAACCCGAGAGCATTTTATGAAGTTATCCCCCCC
>JAZNVF010000053.1:0-9803 GCA_045592685.1 Akkermansia sp.
TGAGCTGAGTTTCTATTGATTGCATGGTAACAGGCGCCGAGCAGGTTGAGCCGGCGCCTATTATTTACCGCAGATTTTGGCAGAAGGCAAACCGAAAAGCGACCATTGCGGCGAGTTCTCGCATCGCGGCGACTTTACCCCCCCCTGATATTACAAAACAACCGCCGCTGCGAATAGTCGCGGCGGCGGTCGTGTGAGGGGGAAAGCAGTGAAACTTTACTTCTTAATGCGGTCATCCTCACCCGGTCCCCAGGAGGGCAGGTAATCGGGTATACGGTTACCGCTGCCGGGGCAGTCGGCGGGCACACGGTACAGGGCGCGGGCGGCGTTGTACTTCTCCGTCAGCTCCTTCATGACCTCGGCATAGGCAGGGTCTTGCGAGACATTGTGCATCTGCTGCGGGTCTTTCTCATTGTCGATGAGCAACCACTCGTTGGCGGGCACGCGTTTGCCGCTCTTGCGCTCATAGTCGAGCGGGGTCCAGATACGGGCGAAGGTGTAGCGCTGCGTGCGAATGCCATCGTGGCGCGGGGCGTTGTGCTCACCGGGCTGCTCGTAGAAGGCATAGTAGAGCGCGCGGTCAACGAACTGGGGAGCCTCACCGGTGGCAAAGAGCGGTACGAGCGAGGTGCCCTCCATGGTGCGGGTGTTTTCGGGCGTGTCAGCCTTGGCCACTTCGAGCAGAGTGGGGGCGTAGTCGATGTTCTGTACCATGGCCTGGCTGCGCTTGCCGGCGGGGATTTGCCCCTTCCAGCGCATGATGAGCGGCATGCGCATCGACTCCTCGAAAATCCAGCGCTTGTCGTACAGGCCGTGCTCGCCCAGGTAGAAGCTCTGGTCGCCCACATAAATCACGAGCGTGTTTTCGGAAAGCCCGGCGTTGTCCAGGTAATCCAGCAGGGAGGAGATGGACTCATCCAGCGAGAGAATGCAGCCGAGGTAGTCCTCCATGTACCAGCGCCAGCGCTGCTCGGTCATGTCGCGCTGGGTCTTGTACTTGCCGGCGCGGAAGTTTTTCACGAACTCCTCCGTACGGGTGTTGAAGTGGTTGCGGTACACAGTCTGCAGGCCGGGTTCAATCCAGTCCATCCCCCAACCGAGGTTGGTCTTGGGGGCGAAGCGGGGTTCGTGTTTTTCGATGTCGAAGTCAGCAGGGATTTGTCCCTTGAACTCGCCGTTCTTAATCTTGTTGCGCAGCTGCCACTTGGGTACGATGTCTTTCATGACATCGAAGGGAATGCGGTCGTAGACCAGGTGGTTGTCGTTCCAGTTACACAGATCCCAACCCACGCTCTGGCGATTGTGGCTCAGGAATTCGGGGCGGTCGCTCCAGTCATCGTGCAGGGTGGCGGGCGGGGTCATCTTGGCCACATGCTTCTTGATGATGTCGAGGTGACGCACAGCGGGCAGCCAGTTGCGGTGCGGTGCCTTGTGGCCGACGATGAGGGCGAAGGGTTTGCTGCGATCGCGGCTTTCCATCCAGGTGATGGCCATGTTGGTCACCACATCGGTCACATAACCGCGCATGCGGTTGGTGCGGGTGCTGCCATTCGGCCCGGCAGACAGGAAGGTGGAGTTCAGGTAGTCACCTTGGCTGGGGAACACCTGCCAGGAGTCGAAGCCTGTGGGGCGGGAGATGAGGTGCCACTTGCCCACAATACCGGTCTGGTAGCCGGCTTTCTGCAGCATCTTGGGGTAGGTGGGCTGGTCTCCGTTGAAGGCCGGGCCGCCATAGTTGTACAGGAACCCGTTGTTGTGCGAGTGGCGTCCCGTGAGCATGCAGGCGCGGGAGGGACCACACAGCGAGTTCGCGCAGTAGGCGCGATCAAACACCATACCTTCGTTGGCCAGACGGCGGAAGCCCGGCAGGGGTACGGGACTGTCTTTTTCGCAGGTGCCCAGGGCATTCGTGCCATGGTCATCGGAGATGATGAAGAGTATATTCGGCCGCTCGTCCGCTGCTGTCGCTGTGCCGAGCAACCCCATGAACATGGCCGCCGCTGCGGCTATTTTGCGAGGGATGGTCATAGTGGTTTACTACTACCATTTTTCCCCCCGTAAGTCAAGGCAAAAAGACGCCTGATAAATTGTATTGTTCAGTCAGAGATTTTGATGTTATTTTCGCCGGTAACGGAGCCTTGCGTCTTTGAGGAGACTTGCTTTTGGATATATTTCCAGGCACTTCCAAGGTGAATGATACCATACGAGAGGGGGATGGTGGCCAGGTACACAATCAGGGCATCAATCGATTCGTGGTGAAAGTCTGTGCGGACGAGGTGGATGTAGATAAGAATGTGTGTGTAGTAGATGTTCGCGGAGTGGTGTTGACCGATGGCATTGAGGAAAGGAAGGCGTGCCTGACTGTATTTCAGACATGTCAGTAGGGTAAAGCAGACCATGAGGTAGGTTGTGATATGGTAGCACCACCCATAGGTGTGGATATGCAGGTATGAGAGCCACAGCCCTCCTTTGTAGAGGATGGCACCGCAAAGAACGAGCCAAAGCGGTATGCAGGGTATGCGCAGCAGGGACTGACTGTGTTTGGCTATCAGGTAGCCGGTACAGATGAAGGGGAGGGCCATGGCCAGGCTATTGCTGCGCAGAACTATCAGCACGGCCTCGCTTGCTCCGGGGAAAATGTCATGTCCCCAGGCGTGGCATACGTGAGCCCAGGCGAACAATAACGGCGTGGCGTAGATGGCTGCCGGGCAGAAACGGCGGAGGACGTAGAAAATCAGCATGGCCATCCAGAACGCGCTCAAATACCACAGGTGGTAGCTGTATGATATGCCCGTGAAGATATTGAGTATAAAATTGCCGGCGTCTGTGTCGCCGAAAGGTATACTGCCCCAGACGATGAAGTCCGGGGTGTAGGTTCTGCCGAACTGGGCTGCATCTGCGCTGTGGTGCAGCAGGTAAATGAGGTTCATGCAGATACAGAGTATCAGCCCTTTCTTTGCCCAGCGGGTGGATTTGCTCAGCTCTCTTTCCTGCGAGGCGGAGAAGAGGAAATAGCCCGTGATGCAGAAGAACGTGGGTGTCGCTATGCTGATGAGGGGGAGCAGAGCCTCTTTGCAGCAGAAGGTTGTATGTCGTGTCACAATCAGAAAAGCCATGATGGCTTTGCAGAGATAAAGTGACTGTACAATTTGCCGTTTGGTGTTATTGTGAGTCAGTGTGGTCATGCGGCGCGCGCAGTATATAGAAAAGGAGCCTTTCCGTCAAGAATAAAGGGAGATTTTTCGCCACCGGTGGAGCTCCGCCAGGAGTGAAGACGGAACCTCTCCCTGCCATATTCTCTCGCACCTGTTGGGGGCTCTGTGATAGGCTACCCCCCCCAGAAACGCCGGAACTGTCAGTTCGACGGTGCGATGTTGCCGAGCAGGTCTCCCTGGCGGGCGAATGTTTCCACACAGTTGGCTGTATTGCGCACCAGGTCATCGGCCAACTGTATTCGCCCCGGTTCGAAGAACGTCATGATGGTGGAGCCTCCGAACGCGAAGTAGCCCTGCTCATCGCCCTTCTGAACCGGTTTGCCCGGTTCGTAGGTCTGGAAAATGGCTCCCACCCCCGTAGCGCCCACAGCGAGGTGTATAACATCCCCCAGATGTGGAGTGTGCAATACGGTGAGCTCGCGCTTATTCGTCCACAGCCAGGCCAGCTTGCGGCGCAGACAATAAGGGCTCACACTGGCCAGGGGGCCGGGGATGCGCACCGGTGCTTCTGGCGTACCCTCTGCAACAAAGTGGAAACGGTGGTAGTCCACCGGGCACAGGCGGCTGAGCACTACGGTTCCCTGCGCGTACTTCTCTGCCAGTTCGGGGCTGCCCAGCAGGGCCGGCAGGTCGAATTTCTGCCCCTTCACGAAAGCTCCAGTCATTTCGGCGGCATTCTGCCAGGCACTGTGGCGACCGTCTGCCGGCAGTGCTACGGTAGCTCCCTCGCAGATGGGGCGTGCCCCCGGTTTCAACTTGCGGCAGAAAAAGTCGTTAAAACACTTGTATTCGGAGAGCGGCAGTGCGGCCTCCTCCATATTGATGTTGTACTCGCGCACGAAATCCGGCAGCGATTTTGCAGACCCCGGGCTGTTTTTCATAGCCCCGAGCAGGCGCGAGAAGATGGCGCGTTTTACCAGCACATGCAGACTCAGTTGACCAAGCGGTGTGCCGTACACCCAACGCAGGGATTTTTCACCCAGCACTTTTTCCTGCTCCATCTGCCCTGTGTAGCGGTTGTAAAATATAATGCCTTCGCTGCTCATGTGGGCCATCATAACACGCAGCGACGGGGGAGTCAAGGAATACCAAAGAAAAAGCCCGGCGGTTTATGCCGCCGGGTACGCATTGAGAATGGCGCGGGCTTTACAGTTCGACATTGCGCATGTCGCCGGTGTTCTTGAAAGCGAGGTGGAACGAGTAGGCCTTCTCCAGACTGTGCGGGGTGTGCCCTGTGGGGGTGAGTGCAACGTAGCGACGGAGCAGGGGGCGGTAGTCGGGGTGGGCGCAGTTCGCGATGATAAGTTTGGCGCGTTCACGCGGGGACTTGCCGCGCAGGTCGGCGATTCCCTGCTCGGTGATAAGAATCTGCACATCATGTTCTGTGTGGTCCACATGGCTGACCATGGGCACAATGGCTGATATGGCGCCGCCCTTTGCCACAGAGGGGCAGCTGAAGATGGTGATAGCAGCTGCGCGGGCGAAGTCGCCGCTGCCGCCGATGCCATTCATGATTTTACTGCCGAGTATGTGGGTGCTGTTTACGTTGCCGAAAATGTCGGCCTCCAGCGCGGTATTCATGCAGATAAGCCCCAACTGGCGCACGATAGCGGGGTTGTTCGTCATCTCGGTGGGGCGCAGCAGCAACTTGTCGCGGTAGAAGTGGAAGTTGGCGTATACCTCCTCCATCGCGGTATCGCTTACGGACAGCGAACAGCCGCTGGCAAAGGTCACACGCCCACTGCGCACCAGTTCCAGTGCGCTTTCCTGAATCACCTCGGTGTACATCTTAACAGGCGGTATCACCTGCGAGCGCCCCAGTGCTTTCAGCACGGCATTCGCCACGTTACCCACGCCGCTCTGAATGGGCAGGAACTCCGGTGGTATGCGACCGGCGGCGTATTCCTGCTCCAGAAACTTTATCACATTTTCGCCGATTTTGTCGGTTACGGCATCATTCGGGCGGTAGGGGGGCAGACCATCCTTCTGGTGGGTTATCACCACACCCACGATTTTGGCGGGATCCACCTGCACCCAGGGAGTGCCGATTTTCTCTTCCGGTGCCACCAGGGGTATGGGGGTGCGGTCGGGGGGATCTTTCGGTATGAATATATCGTGAATCTCCGCCAGACAGGGCTTGTGGTAGGTGTTGAGCTCCAGTATGATTCGGTCTGCCATCAGACAAAAATCCGCAGAGGACCCCTGGCTCATGGTGAAGACCAGTTTGCCGTCGTCGGTCACGTCGCAGACCTCGACAATAGCCGTTTTCACCCGGGGGATGATACCGTAACGCATGTTTTGCGCAAAGAGGGAGATGTGTGGCTCTATGTAGGGTACCTCGGCATTGTTGATTTGGGTACGTGTGCGGGGGCACGACATATAGGGCATGCGCAGTTTTACACACTCGGCCTGAGCCAGTTCTCCGTCTACTGCGGCGCTGTTCGACGCTCCACACATCACCTGCAACTTAAACGGGCGCCCTGCCGCATGCTCCGCTTTCGCTCGCTCTGCAATGGCGCGCGGTACAACCTTCACCGCGCCAGCCTCGGTGAAGCCGCTCAGCCCGATGCACTCGCCGTCTTCAATCAGCGCGGCCGCCTCTTCTGCTGTCAAAATGGGATAACGCATACTCTCTGCATTCGACTTTAATAAAATGCTAGAGTGTAGTCAAGCTTTATTTCAAAAATTGTGCAATTCCAGCGCGTAGCTGCAAGGTTTCGCACCATGTCTGAGCAGATACCTGTTGCGAAGCCACTCAGCGCACGACTGTGCGCACGGAGGTAGAGCGAAGTTGCGGGAGTATGTACTTGTGCAGCTCGACCTCTGCACGCACTGCACCGAACTCGCGCACGCAACACGTGGCCAGCCTGTGAGCCAGGGTTTCGAGCAGCACGGTCGGCTCTGCTGCTGCCAGCTCAGCCAGGCGGCGGGAGAGTGCATCGTAATCAATGGTGCGGGCGATATCTTCCCCCATGGCGCTGAATGGGCAGGGGGGGGACAGGGTAATATCTGCCGTGAGTCGTTGGGCGGTGGCCCGTTCATCTGCCGGCACGCCGATGTGGCACAGCAACTCCAGTCCGTTCAGGCAGATGGCATCTGCCATGGCTGCGGGGGGCGGACACTTGGTCAGAAGCGCTTGCAGCGCGCCCAGATGGGGCACGGTGAGTTCCGGCTCTGCCTCAGCCAATTGGGTCGGGTTGTTGTAACCGGTCAGCGTACCGATTCCGGTGATACCGGCGCAGTGCGCGGCACGGATGTCGTGCTGCATATCACCGATAAACGCCGTGTGGGTCGGGTTGAGCGCGTGCTGCGCCATGAGAGTGGGAATGTAGTGCTCCTTATTGTGTATGCCCGAGTGAATGTGCTCGAAATAGTCATACATACCCAGCTGGTGAGCCTGCTCGGCAAAGGCCTTCGGGTCCATGCTGGTGAGGATGAAACAGCGAATCCCCCGCCCGCGGCACCACTGCACAAACTCTTTCGCGTGCGGTATGAGAGTCACCCCAACTGTAGACGCCGCAAAAGCCCGGCGATAGTAGTTCTCCAAATCTTCCAGGCGGGCTTCGGGAATCTTCACCGCATAGTAATCGGGATACGGCAGTTGAAACTCTGCGCGGAACGCAGCGCGGTCAAGCGGGGCGCGGTTGTACTGCGCCAGTACGTAGTTAGTAGCCTCTATCGTGAGTGCCATATCATCGCACAGAGTGCCCGACCAATCGAATATGAGATTTTGAAACACGGTGAAAATGTATGTTGTAAACCTTAAAACAGCCCCAGGCATTTATCTGCCCGCGCGACTGGCCCGGCGGCGATTAGCGCGCTGCTGATACTTGCGCACAGCCTGCTTGAGCGCCGGGTTCACGAAGGGGTTATCTTTACCATACCTTGCCCAGGGGCCACCCGGCACGAGAGAGAAATCCACAAACCGCCAATGCACATTGGCAGTGCCGCCCTTAATTCCCAGGTAATCTCGCACCGCCGGCGAAATGTCGATACCCGCGCCCTTGTTGGCCGTGTTTTTCGGGCGTGCTGAGCCGAACACATACTGCCAGTCATCCGTCACAAAGGGACCGCAGTCCTCCCACTGGGCAAAACAATAGCGCCCATTGTAATAAATCTGCACCCATGTGCCACGGCAGACAGACTCGTATTTGCCATCCTTATCCCTGCGGTACCAGGGGATTACCTTTGCGGCCTCCGGTTTGGGCCCACCCTTCTGAATATCGTTGTAGGGCAGCGCCACATAGAAGGGATTGAGTTGAGGGGTGAACGCCAGTGGCGCATACGTGCGAGGGCAGCGGTGAGCGGGGTTCGGGTCATCAAACCCGCCGTAATTGTCATCCCACGCACTGTCCCAGCTACTGGCTGTATTCGGAGTGGGGTTGTTCTTCGTGGGGAGCTCACCTATATAAAAATAGGTCGCCGTAATATCGAAATGCCAGGGATATGCACCTGCGCGCTTTGCCGTCGGGGTCAGCTTGGGATCCGGGAAATTGCGGCGGTGACTTTGGTCTATACTGGGTTTGAGCGGGCCGGCTTTGATGGAGGCCTCCTTTGCTCGCTCCTCGCGCAGCCGCTTGACAGACTCCGACCCTCCGGAGTAAGCGAGTTTGGCTTTTTTACGACGGGCTGCGGCAGCTTTCTCTACCTGTTGGGGGGTAGCGGCCATGGTCGGCAGAGCCACCAGCGCAGCCAGCAGGGCAACGGTGAAACTATGGAAATAACGCATTCGGATTGACTGGGTGCGGAACTTTTTCACTTTACCAGTTGTGCAGCACGCTTGGGCGCGCGACGGGCAGCTTGTTGGGAGCGTCGAGCGTGAAGTGCAGCCCGCGACTCTCTTGGCGGCGAATGGCACAGTCCACAATCAGCGAGGCCGTGAGAGCCAGATTGCGCAAATCCACAATCTCCGGCGTTACCCGGTAGCCCCAGTAGTACTCATTGATTTCGCGGTTAATGTTGCGCAGACGCGTAGCGGCACGCTGCAGACGGTGATTCGTGCGCACGATACTCACGTAGTCTGTCATCGTGCGGCGCACCTCATCCCAACAGTGGTAGAGAATCGCCAGGTCATCGCGCTCCGCCTTCTCACCGTGCACCCACTCGGGTATGGGGTAGTCCTCCATCTTATGTGCCAGGGGAAGGCGGGTAAGCATGGTATCAAGCGCCCGCTTGGAGATAACCACACACTCCAGCAGCGAATTGCTCGCCAGGCGGTTAGCGCCATGCAGACCGGTGCAACCGCTCTCACCTGCTGCGAACAACCCGCGCAGGCTCGTCTGCCCGTTCGTGTTCGTCTGAATACCGCCGCACTGGTAGTGGGCGGAGGGTACCACGGGAATCATATCCACCTCGGCATCCACCCCATAGCTCTTGCACGTCTCGTAGATATAGGGGAAACGCTCCTTCATGAACCCCTTCGGCTTGTGGGTCATATCCAGGTACATGCAGGGGTGACCCGTGCGCAGAATCTCACTGTTGATGGCGCGTGCCACAATATCGCGCGGTGCCAGGCTCTTGCGCGGGTCATACTTCTGCATGAACTCCTGCCCATCGGGCCCGCGTAAGATTCCGCCCTCGCCACGCACCGCCTCCGAAATCAGGAAGGTCAGCCCCTCGCGATCCGAAGACTTCGGGTTGTAGAATGTGGTGGGGTGGAACTGCACGAACTCCATGTTCGAGATATTGGCACCCGCGCGCCAGGCCATTGCCACACCGTCACCCGTTGCAGTCGACGGATTCGTGGTGTACATATACACACGCCCTGTGCCGCCTGTGGCCAGCATGACACGGTCGCAGCGGAAAATCTCCACCTCCCCCGTTGCCGGGTCCAGCACATAAGCCCCCAGCACTCTATCCTCAGTCACACAACCCAGCTTGGCCGTGGTAATCAGGTCAATCGCAATACGGTAGTCCAGCAGCTCAATGTTCGGGTGGCGCTGCACACGCTCCAGCAACTTCGTGCTGATTTCAAGCCCCGTCGTATCCTTGGCATGCAGAATACGGCGCTTGCCATGACCGCCCTCGCGCCCCAGGTCAAAACCGCCATCGGCCTCCTGGTCAAAATCCACACCCCAGTTCAGCAGTTCTTCAATCGCAGCCGGAGCCTCCGTCACAATCGTTCGCACCGCCTCTTCATCGCACAGCCCGGCGCCGGCATCCAGCGTATCCGCCACATGCTCCTCGAACGTATCATTCTCATCTATCACTGCTGCTATACCACCCTGCGCCTTTGCCGAGCTGCTTACCAGCGGGTCATTCTTGCAAAGCACTATCACCTTGCCATGTTCGGCTGCGCGCAGGGCAAAACTCAGCCCGGCCACGCCGCTTCCGATTACTAAGAAATCTGTCGCTATCATTTTTCGATTGCGTTTGCGCGGGTGTATTCTAGCATATTTTGCTCGATTCGTCACGCTTTATGTCTTGTATAATCTGCATTTTTTGCATAAAAGACTTGCTTTTTGTCATGCTATTCGCAATAATCCCCGCGTCATGTACACCCATCGCGTTTCAGGAAAAGTGTTTTTTTGTGTTGCGGCGGTATTAGTGGCGGGATGCCAACAACTCTTCCACTCGGAACCCGATTAT
>JAZNVF010000054.1:0-26152 GCA_045592685.1 Akkermansia sp.
GTCTCCATCAGGTAAATATCCTGCACGGTGCCCTGGGGTACGCCTAGCTTCTTTCCCACTAAATCCTTCACAGCAATGGTACCCACGGCGGGAACCTCTGCTTCACTCATCGTCACCTCTGCCGGGGCGGAGGGAGTGACCTCGGCAGGTGCCGTGGCCTCGGACTGGCCGGGGGCTGCGACTGCAGCGGGCGCGGTGTTCTCTGCCCGGGCGGCAGAGCCCCACACAAGCGCCGGTATAGCCAGTATGGCTGCTATGAGGAGAGTGCATTTCTTCATTGTTCACCATGCGGGGGATTACCCGCGCGCGGATTGTAGCACAGTCTAACCCATTTTGGCAAGCTGAATGTCAGGGAGATGGAACTTTTTTTGACGTAAGCAAAAAGCACCACCCGGTGAGAGGTGGTGCTTCGGAGATGGGGTGGTATAGAGTTTTTACTTCTTTCCCTTGCCGATTTTGGCGGGTTGGGCGGGTACCTCCTTGCCGGTGACGACGGTTTCGAGCGGGATGCGGATGAAGCCGATGCCTCGGTTGCCGTTCTTGCCGTTGGTGTGGCAGGTTTCGTAGATGATGCCGACGTGGTCGGAATCCGTCATGGCAATGCAGGAGTAGCCCATGCACTGGCGGGAGTCGTAGAGGTAGCCTTCGTTCCAGGTTGTGCCGTCATCGGTTGAGGTGCGGATGGTCATGTTGTTGCGGCCACCGCTCTTGGGGTTGGAGAAGAGCAGCAGGGTGCCGTACTTCTTGGTTTTGACTTTCACGAGGGAGGCCTGGCAGGTGGGTTCCTGCAGGGCGCTGAGGTTGGTGCTGTGGGGCTGCCAGGTCTTGCCGAGGTCTTTGGTGACGTAGACGATTCGCTTGCCCTGGCGTGCTTCGTTGCGGGCGTTAATCATGATGGAGCCGTCTTTGAGCTCCACCACCTGGCACTCGGAGGTGCTGTGGGGTACGCCGTTACCGTAGTGCCACTTCTTGCCGCCATCTTTTGAATAGCAGATGGTGCTCATGCACTGGGGACTGGCGCCGCGCTCCCAGATTTGGGCGGGGAAGACGATGGTACCGTTTTTCAGGACGATTCCGTTGCCGGGGCCGGCCAGAATGGTGGTCCATTCGTCCTTCTTAATCTGGCGGGTGGGGTTGACGAATTTCTTGGACCAGGTCTTGCCGTCGTCATCACTGTAGGTCATTTCCCACTGACCGGTGCTCTTTTCATCGAAGCCGGTCTTGGAGGTCCAGAGTGAGGCGCCGCCGCTCCAGTGGCAGACGAGGGATTGCAGCCAGATGCGGCCTTTCTTGTCTTGCACAATGCAGGGGTCGCCGCAGCCGTTGTCGGCACCGGGGCCGGCATCCATGGAGACGGTGGGGGTGGTCCAGGTCTGGCCACCGTCGGTGGAGCGTACGGTGGCTACATCGATATCGGCGCAGAGGTCACCTTCGTGGTTGTAGCGGGCGTCGAAGCAGCCCACCAGTGTGCCCTTCTTCGTGAGAATCATGCCCGGTATGCGGAAGGAGACACAGGGGCGGTCACTGCCGTCGGGCTGGTTGCTCACGGTTTCGCCGGGCAGACCGAGCATGTAGCCAATGCGCTGGGTTACTTCGCCTTCGCTGCCGTAGTTCTGGCCGGCAACGGTCAGGTTCATGCCGCTGAAGGTGACGGTGCTGCCCACGAGGGCAGAGTCGGTGGGGGTGACATCTGCCCACAGCCAGGTGGTGCCTGCGGGCAGGGGGGTGTTGCAGGTGATGGTTACGGTGCCGTCAGGGCTCGGTGTGGCGCTGCCGAAGGCGGTGCTTTTGGAGAAATCGAGACCGTTCGGGCTACCGGTACGCAGGGTGATGTTTTCGATGCTCTCGGGGCTGTCGACCTTGAAGGTGAGTTTGCTGACTTCCAGGGCGTTGCTGTTGCCGGTTGTCTGAATTTTGTAGGCGAAGGCGGGGTTGAAGGCGGCGCGCTTCATGATGGGGAAGACACCGGGGTTGACCATGTTGGCTTCTTTCAGGCTCATGGGGCCGACATGCAGGTCAAAATCGTCGATGAGCACGCCACCACGGGCGTCTGTCGTGGCAACGAGGCGGATGGCAGTCGTGCCGGCCGGCAGGGTCACTTCTACGGGGTGGAAACCGCCCACTGCCACATTGTTGCAGGCGGCTGCCTGTTTTTCGCCCTCGGGGGTAATGGCGATGACGGAGAATTGGAACGGGCCGCGGCGGGTCCAGCGCTCAGCTTGGAAGTTGAGCTTGGTATCGCTCTTGAGGGGGGAGTCGAGCGTGATGGTGGCGCTCTTGTTCTCGCCGCCGGTGATGTGCAGGCACTGCGAGCCGCTGTGGCCCTTGCCGTAGATGGCGGCGTGTCCCTGTTCGGCGGTGAAGGAGCCAATGGTGAGGTCGGCTGTTGTCAGTCCGCCTTTGTTCAGGTTATCAAAGCTCTCTGTGGCCAGTGAAAGACCACACAACATCAGGCAGAGGATGGTGTGCTTAATCATACCGTTTGTATATCATATTGAGTATTGCATGACAAGCAGAAAATACAGTTGACGTGCGGAATCAGTTGCAAAATGGCGAGGCGTAGAGTATAATGCTGCGCAGAACAGTTCCCTTTTTTTTATGCATACGCTCCGATACGAACCCATCCCTGCGGCGTTTTACGCAGACCGTCGAGACAAGCTGGCTGCGCAGCTCTCCCCCGGCAGTCTGGTGATAGTGCATGCCAACGATATTTACCCCACGAATGCGGACGGCACGCTGGCTCACCACCAGAATGCCAACCTCTTCTACCTGACCGGTATTGACCAGGAGGAGACTGTGCTGCTCATGCGCGTGATGGATGACGGTAGTCATGAGGATACCCTGCTGCTGCGCGAGACCAACGAGCATATCGTGATATGGGAGGGCGCTCGCCTGACCCGTGAGATGGCTACTGAGCTGAGCGCTATTGATGATGTGCGCTGGACGGATGAGTACAACGCTTTGCTCGCGGAGTGGGTGCCCTCCGCTAAGGAGCTGTGGCTGGAGCAGGATAACCACCCCCGCCGCAACACTTATGTGCAGACTCGCAACGCCCGTATGGAGGCCGCGCTTCGTGCCGCCTATCCCGATGCCAAAATCTGCAGCCTTTACGATATGCTGGCAGCCATGCGCCTGGTGAAGACGCAGCAGGAGCTGGTGCAGTTGCGCGAGGCCTGCCGAATCACCGGTGAGGGGTTCTGCGAGGTGTTGCCGCAGATTCGCCCCGGTATGGGTGAGTGGGAGATGGAGGGGCTGCTGAGCTTGGCCTACATCCGCCGCCGTGCCCGCAAGTTCTCGTTCCTGCCCATCATAGCCAGCGGGGCGGATACCTGTGTGCTGCACTACATTTCTAATCACAAGCGCTGTGAGGACGGTGACCTCATCCTCTTCGACATCGGCGCTGAGTACGGTGGTTATGCCGGCGATATGACCCGCACCGTGCCGGCCAACGGCAAGTTCACCCCCCGTCAGAAGGCGGTGTATGAGGCCTGCCTGGCTGTGCATCACTATGCCCGCAGCATTATGCGCCCGGGGCTGAAGAAGAGTGAGTATGAGCGCCTGGTGCGTGTGCGCATGGCCGCTGAGCTGGTGAAGCTCGGGCTGCTCTCGCAGGAGGAGGTGGATGCCGCTCCCGAGAATCCCCTCTGCGTGCGTAAGTATTTCATGCACGGCACATCGCACTCTCTGGGTATCGATGTGCACGACGTCGGCCCCGCTGACCCCGTTTTTGCTGAGAATCAGGTCTGGACCATCGAGCCGGGTATATACATACCGGCGGAAAAAATCGGTATACGAATCGAGACGGATGTGCTGATTCATGCCGACGGTGCCGAGGATTTGATACCGAATGCCCCGCTTGAAGTGGCCGATATCGAGGCCATGATGTCCGGGGGCTCTGTTTAAACGGGGTTGTTTGTAAGACAGATTAAGGAAGTTGTGGCCACCCTGCGGTGATTGAATCGCAGGGTGGTTTTTTAGCGTTTAAATTTTCTGACTCGCAGTTGCAATTGTTTTGTAATTAGTAGATAAGGGGTTGTAAGCCGCTGCGATGCTCTCGCTTTTTGTTGAAGAGAGCGGGTATTGCGTGCATGCTAGTGTGCATGGCAATACGCATGAAGGAATGGGGCATGTTGAGTGCGCCTTCGCCGTCAGTTCATTTACCCGTTCAGGGGGTGATGGGCTGGGGCGAGGTGGCGCGCTCGACGGGCTCGGGTATATCGTCGGTCATATTGGGGAGTGCAGCCCTGATGAAGGAAAAGGAGCAGGTAACCGCTACGGGTGACCTGGCTGAGTTTTCTCGCAAGCTGCACGATATCAGTGATGAAACACGTGCTCGCCTTGCCGGGCGCGAGGTGAAGGATTGGGACTACTCCTGGCAGCAGGAAAGTGCACCTCGATTTGCAGAAGCTGTGGCCGAGCTGCCGCCTGCTGCCAGACAGGCCGGGCGCGAGTTCGCAGAGGCTTACAGTCGGCGGGCGTCGATTCAGGCGTTGCGCGACCGCGAGATTGAGCAGCTTGGGCACGCTCGCCGCAATTGGCAGCAGCGGGTGGAATCGGCTGTTCAGTCCGGTGATGTCGAGCAGGCCGAGCGCTGGTTGCAGAGTGGTGGCGGGGTATTTGTACCCGAGTCTGAGTTGGAGACTGAGCGCCGACGTGTGCGCAGTCGAGCCTGTGCTGTCAATTGGCGCTCTGCTCTGGCAAACAAGCCGGTGCTCGCTCTGGCAGATTGGGGAGCTGCTACGCCGGATGATTTGCCGCAGGACCCCGCAGAGCTGAGGTATCTGAAGGCTGAGGTGGAGCGCACCAGGCGTGAATCTGCTGCAAACCTGGCTCTGCACCTCGCAGAACAGGTGAATAATCAGTTGCCTTATGATGAGACTGAACTGGAGCAGGCTGCTGCTGCCGGACTGATTTCTGCAGCTCAATTGAACGATGCTCGACGCCAATCGCGTGAGCTGAAGCCGGCAGAGTTTTGTACTTGGCTGCGCCGTGTGGATGAGTTGTCTGATGATCCTGCTGAGCGCCTGTCAACAAAACTTGCCATATTGACGGCTCCCATATCTCAGGCTCAGCGTGCCGGATTGTTGCAGCGCATGGAACTTGCTGGCGGGGTGGCTGCAGACGACAGGCGTACGTTATCCCGCAGTCTGTGGCAGCTTTACTCCGCAGGGTATCTGGGGTGTCCGGGGGATTCTCTTGCCTTGCAGCGGTTGGCAGAGTTGCAGCAGGGCGGGCTGCCTGTGTTGGCTCATGAGGGGAGCGAGGCGGCCGCCCGCTGGGTGGAACATGTGCGTGGCGGCGGTGACCGCTGGGTTTGTTTTGTAACTTCTGATTGATATGTACACGATGAATAATGAATTGAATGAACCGGCAGAGGAGGGGGGAGAGCCTTTGCTGAACGATAGCAACGTAGCTCTCGAACAGACTAGTACTGCAGTGCAGCCCCCGGAATCGTCTGCTGCAGAGGAGAGCTCTATGACGACTACTGCACCTGACCTGCTCATGCCTGCTGCTGCTTCTCCCTCTGTGGGAGAAGCGGGGGCAGATGGGGTGGCTCCTGAACCTGAACCCATGTTGGTTCCCCCGGCTGAGGAGCCGGAAGAAAAGGTGGAGAGTAATGAGCTCCCGGCGCCGGTACTCTGGGCTGATGATGGGGATGATGAAACTTCTACGGAAAAGTTATTTGAAGTGGAGCCGATCTCGGAGCGCGATGAGGAGATTACGCGTGACGAGGCAGAGATTTACTGGCGTGCGGTGTTGACGGGGAACCCTGAGACGGTGCCGCTCAATGTGCGTGACCGGGCCGGAGCGGAAGATGCCGGCCTTACCCCGGAACAGCAGGAGTATGTGCTTTGCTCGGCCATTAATCGCTCATGGCTGGCAGACCACAGCAGTCATTCACGCCGTGAATTGTTGGTGAACTGGGGTAAGTACCGAGCTGAGCTTGCTGCTGAACTAGGGGTGGCTGATGATGAAAAAGAGGTGTTCGTGGCGCTCTCTGCCCGCGAAAGCGAGGCTCCGCGACGAGATATGGCTCGTAAGGTGTATGAGCATGCTTATTTTGCTGCTCTGCATGGGGAACAGAAGTATGAGGTGAGACAGTTCTGCCGCAGAATGTCACGCGAGGAGCGCGACATTGCTGAGGTGATAGGTATAAACGCATATCGTGAGGGGCAGATTATACGTGAGCGGTGTTTGCCGTATGCCCGGAACCTGGCTGATGGATTTGAGGCTTTTTATGCTGTAGAGTCAGATTTTTTCTCTCTGCCTGATGTGCTGTCTTCATCTCCCGGCCTGTTGCGGGCTATAGATGATTTCAACACGCTGTCCGAAGAGGATCGTAGTACTACGGTATATCTGGCAGCTCGGTTACACCGTGAGAAACGCATGGCTGATGGAGATTCTCCGCAGGATGAGGGATTGTTCTCCCGAGGGGTGCGTGCTGTGCGCCGTGGTGCTGCTAATCTGGGGTTCGGGGTTTTTCAGGCGGTCAATCACACCGGTGTCGCCATGCTGGATAACCTGGGTGAACTCGTTGGTGGCGAGATTGGCGGAGAGCTGCGGCAGGGCTCGTCTGTATGGGATCGCCGCATGCAGACGTTCAACGAAATACGCCACCTCGCTCAGCAGGAAAATGCTCCTGTTCTACGCCCGAATGCCGGTCGTGCAGAGATGTTTTTTCTTGAGGGGGCACAGGCTGTTCCAGCCGCAGTCCTTTCGTGTTGCGGTGGAGCCGGGTTTGGTACATTAGCCTTGAGCGGCATGGGGGAATCTGTTGCCGAGGCTCGTCGGCGTGCTCCTGAGGGGGATCAGAAATTGCAACTGGCTGCCGGAGTGATTGCCGGTGCTGTGCAGGGTGCTATATATATGGCACTTAATCGTCTGGGTGGGCGTATGTTTGAGCAGACGATGAATAATTTCATGAAGGCTCGTGGAAGTGGTATGGTGAATTACACGCTTGCGGGTCTGAAATCTGCTGCTGCTATGTCGGTTGATGGGGTAAAACTCATGTTAGCAAACAAGGCTGCCGCTGCCGCTGATTTCGGCGTGCATGAGCTGGCTGCCAGAGCTTCGGGTACTGCATCGAACATTGATTGGATGCTCTTCGGCAACAACATTATCGATATTGAGTGCAATCTGCGGGAGGCCGGCGCTATACTGCCATTTCTGCTGATTGGGGCGGGGCGGTTGGCTCTGCGCCACTTCCGCTCCCCTGACGAGGTGTTGGGTTCGGGGCGGCGTCTGCTGGAATGGAAGGTGCCTGAAAAGGTGGTGAATCGTCTGCTGAGTGAGCGGGATATTGATTTAAAGAATGAAATGCTGCGAGAGGCGGTCTGCGAGAGTGAGTTGTGGAACGACAGTAATCACCGCTATTCCATGGATATCATGCGCGCTATGCAATTGCTGCACATTGATCGTTATTTACCCTTCCGGGATATGGAAAAGGTGAGGGATTTTCTCAATCTCTCCGGTGATTTTGCTGCTACGGAATCTGCAAAGCCCGCCCAGCCGGTTACAGAACGTACGTCGGCCGCACTTATGTTGCGCAGCAACTGGGAGCAGCAGGCCGGTCTGGACGGTAGCCGACCGATTGATATTGCAGAGATGCGCTCGCAGGGAAGTGGTCGTTCGGGGGTGCTCAACGGTCGTGGGTATTATCGGAATGCCTACATGTTCACGTATGAGAACATGGCTGAGGACCTTTCGTTCCTGCACAGGAACGGCATGAATATACCGCAGGCAGAACCCATACGTCGTGCGGTACTGACCACGTATGCCGATGAGCTTCAGAAATGTTCATATCGCATGCTGTTACAACTTTATCCGCAGGATGTCATGACCCTGGACAACGGTACCTCTCTTCCGCAACTCAAGGAGCAGGCAGAGGCTACCCGTCAGCGTTATCTGAACCTGGTCGGTCACACTATTATGGAGCTGGCGGAGGGTAAACCCCGCAACACGATTTATGATGAGTTTGCCGCCGGATGTGGTGCTATACTTGCCGAGTACAGGGAGTCGCCCGGTTCTCCCGGTTGGTTGCGCAGCACACCTGATTACCTGGTCGACAATATTGCTGCTGAATGTCGCAATTACGACAATGTGAAGATGGACGGTCTGCCGGACATGCGTACTTTTTACCGTTTGTTGCACCGTTCGCGCGTGTGTGCAGCTGTGTTGGCAGATTTTTTGCCCATGTCTGATATATTTCAGGATTACATGATTGCCGGTCGCAGCCCGGCACAGGCGTATGAGGCGTTTCTTTCGCAGGCTCTGGGTTACCGCTCGGCGAGCACTCCGGCACAGCCGCCGGAGCAGCGTAGTGAGCTGCGCTCTGATTTCGAGCGGAAAAGTGCACGGAATCTTGCACTATATACAGTCATGAGCGGTCACAAAATAGAGTATAGTCCTCCGGGCGAGGATGGCACGCGCTATTGCCGGATGATGCGCCCGGATGGTCATTATACGCCTTGGTTTGAGAAGCCGCAGCAATTGGCAAACTCTATTGCCGGTCATAATGTAGTGCTTTTCGCCCCGATAGGTTCCAGAGCCGACAGGTTTATAGCCTCCGATTTTCATAACCCGGATGCACCCCTGACTCTGCCGACCGCAGGCGAGTTGGAGTATTCTCCGTTTGACCGAATGTGTAGTAACGCCGTAGCGGAACTGGCCCAGGCCTGGATGTCGGATGTCACTCATATTCAGCCAGGCATGCGTCGCAACACGCACAAGAAGCTTAATGTGTCGTTGTTGTATAACTCGGTTGACAAACCGGTGGTGGAATATATGCCCGGTACGTCGAATACGGAGAATGCTGACCTGTCGCAGGATTATAACATTGACCAGTACGCTATGCTGACGCCGTCGGGTCTGGCCTACAGTCGCTTTATTGTGTATTGGGCCCGACAATTGAACTCCGGTATGATAAGTGCCGACCAGGCAGGTGATTTCTTGCTCGGCAAGCAGCTTATCAGCCACGAGCAGATGCAGAAGATACTGAAGTTGGGGGTTCCCCGACCCCGTCCCAAAAATATGCCGCTGAACCAGGATCCGGTAGGTGATGTTCGCGGTATGAACATGCAGATGGCAGAGCAGATGGGGCGTTTTACCCTGCTGTATTTCCTTGCGCGTATGCCCGAACTTAATCTTCCCTGGTCGGTGAAGACCTGGTACAACAGTCTGGCTTTTTGCCCAGAGATTCCCAAGGTGGAGTCGCCATTGACCGGGAGGGGGGCAGCTCCGTTCCCTCCCGGGTGGAAATCCGTGAATGCTCTGATGTGGTACAACAGCCAAACCGGTGTCAGGTTGCGCGAACTTGCTCCTCAGATAGAGTATTATCGCAATAATTACTGTGGGGAAATGGGGGATTCTCTTGTGGAAAAGCTGTTGCCTGCCGCCATAGATGCAGACCCCATTATGCAGGCGGAGCAGGCTTGGGGGCATTACCTCAACGGTGATTCCGTGTTTGAAGTCACCGGCGCAGAACATTGGAACCTGCTGTGCCACCCTCTGACAACCTGGCAGCGTATGAGTGATGCTCAGCGTGCCGGTTACGAACCTGTGCTCAGGGATTTGTGTCGAGTGTACCCCTTGCCGACGGAGGAAAGTTACACGGATGTGGCTGAGGCGGCTATCCGCAATCTCGATTCCGTTCTCCGCGAGCGCTCCAATCTGCATAACATGAGTTATCTGAGAGCCTCTTCCGGTCAGTTGCACACCCTGGAGTTGCAGGATAACCGTACTTTTTATGATAATGGTGCCGAAACTCCCGGCTGGCAGCTGGAACCGCAGCCTACCCCAAGAGTTGATTACAAAATTGAGCCCGATGAGGGCGAAATTCTTCTACCACGTGATTCGCGGGCTGAACATGCTCTCCGCACGCTCGATTTACTGCGTTCCTGTGTGTATGATGTACCGTATCAGGCGCCCGATGAATCCATTATATGGCAGGGGAAACGCTATGGCGGTGAGTTTGAGTATCCTGCGGGGCTTCGAAAGTGGACAGTGAAGGAACCATTGCTTGGTTTACGGGATTTGCTCGGAAACTCATTGCCGGGACTGAAAGAGGCGGAGACCTCTGATGTGGTCACCATCGCCGGTGTGCCGGTACCCCTGTTGTCCCGGTCTGAGCTGGAGTGTAGCCCGCTTCGGGGGATTACACTATATACCTCCCCCAAGTATGCGAGTCAGCACCATTACCGATTGATGCCGGGGTGGGTGAATGCACCGGCTGAATATCTGCGCCGACCTTATGTGGTGGGCGTGAGGTCGGGATTTCATATAGGTACAGAAGGGCCGGACGCCGACCGGATTCCTGCGAGTGCTCACGTGCCGTTGCCAGAGTTCTCACGGCAGGTATCACGGTTGCCCTATTGTACGGAAGGAGAGCTGATGCGGTTGCGGCGGCGTATTGCAGCCCGCAATCTGGAGCAGGTATTTACCCTGGCTGAAAGGGGACCGGTGTACACCGGAACGGTTCAGGAACCGGACGAAACGCTTACAGAGCTGCTCATGCGCCTGTATGAGGATACCGGTTTCTCTTCACGTTTAGAGAAGGTTGATGTACGGGAACTGGATGTCGGTTCGCTGCTGGCTCTGCGTGTTGGTGCCGAGTTGCTTTCTTGTGTTGGTGCGCCCGATAATTTCACTTTTTCTGATACGCAGGCAGCCTACGCACGATTGCAGAAGACTGGGAAAATGCTGCGAGATGACCCCGAGCGTATGAAATTGCTCATCGAAGGGCTGTTACCCGGAGTAGCCGCTCCGGAAAAGAAAGTACCGGTACTACCTGTGCCTGCGCCTGAAACAACTCTGAAACCAGTTTCAAAACATAAGCTGAAACAGAAGTCGCAACCGAAGCCGCAACCGAAGCCTGAGCCGATTCCTGAACAGCCTGCCGAGCCTGAGGTCGACCTGATTGAGGAAATTAAGATTCCGCCTTTTGAAACAGTAGAGCAAATTATGAATAGGATTTTCGGAAATGGTTGAGCAATTGATGAAAACAACGCTGAAGGGGCGGCTTGATAATCCTTTCTGGCGACTCAATAACCTGTACTGGATTGAGAATAAGAGCGGCGGAATTGAGCGATTTCGTATGAATGCCGCGCAGTCGCGGTTACACCGTAATTTGTGGAGTCGCAATGTGGTGCTCAAGGCCAGGCAATTGGGTATATCCACCTATGTGGCTATGCTCATGCTGGACAGCTGCTTGTTCACTCCGAATTTTCACGCCGGGATTATCGACAAAACACTGCCGGATGCTGAACAGAAGCTCGAAAAACTGCGCTTTGCCTGGGAGCACTTGGATTATGTGCCGCCAGGAGCCGATGATTGTGAGCGTGCTCTGGCATACCTGGGGGCTCTTATTAAGCAACATACAGGTACTACCCGGCGCAATGAGTGCCACCCCGTGACCGATGCCCGGGGGAGACTCGGTTTCTCAAATGGCAGTGATGTGCGATTGGGTACCACCCTGCGAGGTGGTACCCTGCAGCTGCTGCATGTTTCGGAATTGGCTCATGTATCGGTTCATGCACCCTGGCGTGCGCGTGAGATTCGTACCGGTGCCATCAATACGGTGTCTGCCGATGGGCGAATCATACTCGAAAGTACCCATGAGGGGGGGCGCTACGGGGTGAACTACGAACTCACGACACAAGCTATGCAAAATGGTGATCGGGGTGAGCTTTCACCACTCGATTTCCGTTTCTTTTTCTTCAGCTGGTTCGATAACCCCGACTATGTGTTGTCGCGCTTTTCCGGTCGGGGAGATGAGATGGCAGCCTATTTCGAGCGCCTGGAGATGGAGTTCGGTCTGACACTTACCCGTGAGCAGAAAAACTGGTATGCCCGCATGGCCCGAACCATGGGGGCGGCCATGCGCCAGGAGTATCCCACCACGCCGGATGAAGCATTCTCAACCGGCAATGAATCCGCTATTTATGGTGCACAGCTTACCCGTTTGCGTGAGGCTGGTCGAATCGGTTCGCCGTTTGATTACCGGGCAGAGGAACCACTCTACACTGCCTGGGACCTGGGGCTGAGTGACCACACGGCAATCTGGCTCGTGCAATGCTACGGCGGGAACGTGTATTGGCTGAACCACTACGCTGCCAATCAGCTCCCACTGGAGCACTTTGCTGAGCATATTCAGCATTGGCAACAACGCTATGGAACGGTGAGTGCCCATTTCCTGCCGCATGATGCCGCACACCGCGACCCGCATGGGCATTCGTATGTGGAAAGCCTGGCGCGTTGCGGTATTCACGCAGTGCGGGTTGTGCCGCGTACGCCTGATATATGGCGTGGTATCAACGCTTTGCGGAAATTGCTGGACTGTAGTTGGTTCCACCCTGATACTCTGGGGCAGCGCATGAACCCAGCCGGTGTTCTTGAGCCGTCCGGGCTGACTTGCCTGGAGATGTACCGCACGGCGGAGGGGGCAGAAGGTACTAATTGCCGGGAGACTCCGGTGCACGATTCGGCCTCTCACTCGGCAGATGCAGCTCGCATGTTTGCCGAGGCATACGAGCACGGTATGCTGACACCGCTGCCGCGCTCCGGTGTTTCCCGCCGTGCCCGTATGGGGTGACCGCAGGTGTGAGTTCGGTTCATCGGGGGGAATGGCTTTCGGCCACATACCCCCGATGAACTGCAACCTGTACCTTTCTCCGGGAGTCATATTCGTCCTGCTGCCGTTGATTTATGGCACCTCATGCCGCTTTCAACTTGCAGCGGACGTAATTTCGTGTTATGCTCTTGCTCATCTGAATGTGCGCACGCTATAAAGCAGCTCCTGACCACGCCCCGGACAGAACTCCCCGGGGCGGCGGTGATGTGTATACCCAGGCATCGCCCCGCCGACGGGTACCTGCCGGACAATATGCCGATGAGGAATCCTTGCCGCCTGAATCTCCGCAGCAGGCAGGGGAGGGGCAATATAGCCGGCAAAATGTTATGTACGTCAATGTGCCGCAAGGTGGGCGCCCCGGTGAGGGGCCGTTGCCGCTGCGAGGGTATGTGGGAAATGACGATCCTCTGTCGACCCCACCCGGTTCTGATGGTAAAAGGGTGCTGTACAGTGACCGCCCCGACCCAGAGAGTGCGTTTGGAACACCCGGTCCGCGCCGAGAGTACCGTAAGAGCCGTGCTGTTGCACCTTCTGACGGGCAGGATATGGTAAACCCCTGGGCTGAACTTAAATCTCCGCCCAAAAAGGGCACCAGTCTGTGGCGGGGGCTCTTCATCTGGTTTTTCTTCCCTTTTCGCATGATTGCGTACATCACTCGCAAACTGCCGGGATTTATCAGAATAATTGCGCGAGTCTGCATAAGCTCGGCCTTTGTGGGGTGTATATTTGCACTATTTCTGGTGCTTTTTTATGCTATCAAGTCGGGGCGTTATGATCTGACGCAAATCATGCGTATGCCCGAGCGTACCATCGTGCTGGATCGCAAGGGGAACGAAATCGGTACCCTGCATGGTGAAAATCGCCGCAGCATCACCAGTCTGGATGATGAGGTCCCTCAGTATTTCATCGACGCGCTCATCATGCAGGAGGACCGCTCTTTCTGGGAGCACAGTGGTATAGATCCCCGTGGTATGCTGCGAGCCGTTGCTCAGGTTTTCAAGCATGGTCGAACTACTCAGGGTGGTTCCACTCTGACCATGCAGCTGGCTAAGAATACCTACAACCACCGCAAGCGCAGCTTTGACGCCAAATTCACAGAGATGGCACTGGCTCGGCGTATAGAAGCAACCTACGACAAGAAAACCATCCTGACCAGCTATGTCAACCGCGTGTTCTGGGGGCACACTTTCCTGGGACTCAAGCAGGCAGCGCATGGCTATTTCTGCAAGGAACCGCGCGAACTTAGTATAGGCGAGGCGGCGATGCTTGCCGGTATTGTCTGTAACCCGAATGAATTTTCCCCATATCGTAGTCTGTCGTCTGCAAAGATACAGCGTGACAAGGTACTTAAGTTGCTGGTTGAGCACGATAAGATAACCCGCAACCAGTACGAGGCTGCCCTGGCAGAAGAAATCATCACCCGCAAGCCCGAGCGCCGTGGTATCGATAACTATGCGCTCGACCTCATACGCAGCGAGGTTGATCACATACTCGAAATGCTCGATACCCGTGAGGAACACCTGAAAGAAGAGGCCGTGTTCTCCGGTGGGCTTGTGGTGCGTACTTCGCTAGATGTTGACCTGCAGGATGCCGTCATGAACGAGCTTGATACCCGCCTGGTCAGCATGCTCGAAAAACGTCGGGGGTACCCGCACCAGACCCGAGCGCAGTATCAGGCTCTGGTGAAAAAACTGGCCCCCGGTGATATACGCCCCGCTCCGAAATATGTGCAGGCTGCCTGTGTGATGATAGACAATGCCACAGGTGCGCTGCTCAGCGTAGTTGGCGGGCGCGACAGCACGGAATCCCCCCTCAATCGTGCACTGCAAAGCCGGCGCCAGGTGGGCTCGCTTTTTAAGCCGATTGTGTATTCCACTTATTTTGAGCGTGGTGGCAGCCCCAACAGCATGATATCCGATTCCCGATTGCAACCCGGTGAAATACCTGGAGCCAAGCGTTGGAATCCCCGCAATTCCGACGGCCGATTCACCGGCAACCACCCGGCAAGCTGGGGATTGCTCAAGAGCCGTAACACTATGTCGGTGCGAGTAGGGGCTCGTGCCGGGTTGCAGAATGTTATCAACACCGCCCTTATGTGCGGTTTCCCCACTCCCCCGCGTAATCCGGGACCAACCATCTACCTGGGTACATGGGAAGCCAGCCCTCTGGAAGTCGCCGGAGCCTATACCGCCTTTGCCAACGGCGGGGTGCGCCCCACCCCCTATATCATTGAGAGCATAGCTGATTCTGCCGGTCGTCTCATTTGGCAGAACCCGCAGGCGGCTCGCCGTGTTTACAGCCAGCGTACTGCCAACATCACGTCAGACATACTTCAGAAAATCACCAAACCCGGCGGTACTGCAGGCAGCATGCAGCGCCTGGGGTTCAAGGCTCCCTCCGGAGGTAAAACAGGCACGACCAATGCTTATCGCAACGCCTGGTTCTGTGGATTTACCTCCGACATTACCGCAGCTGTATGGGTGGGGTTTGACCGACCTGTTACTATAGTTGACAAGGCATACGGCGGCAGTCTCGCTCTGCCCATTTGGGTCGGGGCTATGCAGCAGGCCGAAAAACTGGGTTACCACATGGGGCCGATTCGTCTGACCGCTGCGGGTATGCGTAGCAAGGGCATGCGCTTGTGCCGCGAAAGCGGTGCACTAGCTCACTCCGGCTGTGAATACAAGCGCACTGCATACACAGAAACTATGGCTGATTTCAACAAACCCCGAGCCTTCTGCACTACACACAGTGTGATGCAGGCTGCCGGTGGTAATGATGAACTGGCAGAGGACCCCGATGATTCGGAACTTCAGGAGGACGATATAGCCGTAGACCCGGAGTCTGAAACTCCGCTTTTCACAGACGACGACCTGGCCGAAGAAATATGATTTTTCCGGTTGCTGGTTGAGGACTGGGAGAGAAGGGGGCAGCGGATTTGTTCAGTCGTTTTTTTCGCACCATTGGCGGATGATACGGAGTAGGTCGGGAGAGAGGTCATCATCGCAGAACAGGCCGATGCCGGAAGGGGTGCAGTTACTGAGTTTGACAAGCTCGACGGGCAGACTGTCGGGGGTGGAATCCGGCAGGTGCAATCCCGGCGCGAGGGGAATTCTCTGTTGGGTCTGTTCTGCGGCCTGTTGGCAGCACTTGGCGGCCCAGGTGGTGTTTTCGTTGTAGAAACTGTGATAGACCATGGGCAGGGCGAGGTCGAGCTCAAAGTCTGCCCAATTCTGACGAACGAGTTCGGCTGCCAAATGTGGGGTGGGGAACACGGCACAGGCGGCTCGCAGGTTGTGTGAGCGGATACGCCGGCAGAGGCTATTGGCTACGCGGGCCACGCTGGACAGACGGTAGGCGCGCCAGGCAGCATCCTGCTCGGCCTCCGGTTCAATATCACGCCCGCTTATCTTGCGGAAATCGGCGCGGCAGCGCTCGCAGTAGCAGAAGTCGTACTCAGGCAGTTCCCGGCTCATATCCAGACCGTATTTGGCCCACAGCCCGCGGGGTAAAATGACGTCCGGCATGCGCAGGTAGTCGAGCTGTATACCACTCAGCCCCGGTATGGTTGCCAGACGGTCAACTTGGTTGAGCAAGTGGTTGAGGGCTCCCTTGCTATTGGGGCAGAGGAACTGGTAGTACTCCACAAAGGGGCGGTCTGCGGGCGTGTGGCAGGATTTTCCGTGGCGGTTGACGGCGTACCAATCGGGGTGTTGCAGGGCGGTGGTATCTTGCGGGCGGTTCAGAGCCCATAGCCAGGCATAGACTTGCAACCCCTCGGCGTGAGCGATGGGGACGAGGTGGGTGAGCTGCTCCACCGTGCCGCCGATGATGACTGCGTGTATACCGGCACTGCTCAGGCGGGCGAAGTGCTGCTGCCACCAGGGGGTGTCACCCTCGTGTTTACCGCCCTGTACCCAGAGGTAAAGCGGGGGGCGCCTGTTTTTGTGCGGGGATATATTTAGCTTGCCGTGGTGGTCGAGGGTGAGCTTTTGTCCGTCATCTGCTGTGGCCTGAGCTATGAAATGCTGCTCATCACAGTGGAGCACAGTTATTCCCCGGCTCTGCAGAGCGGTGCTGAATGTACCATGCTGCGCCCGGTGGGCCAGCTGAGCCGTGTACCAGTCGAAGAGCTGTTGCTGTGCTGAGTGTGTAGCAGGTACAGGTGTGCTTTCATAACCGCTGCCGACCGGTTTGTTGCTCAGTTGTACGTAGCCCCAGTGTTCGGGGCAGTGTATGTTGATGACTCCGGTGGGAGCCCATACGTGGTTACTTTCGGGCAGTGGGGCGCCATTCGGCTGTGTGAGTTTAGAGTATCCGCAGGGGGATGCACTGTCCGGCTGTACCTGCCAGTTCACGCGAGAGAAGTTCATGCGCAGCGTGCTACCGGGTGCGGGTGGCTCGCAACGGCGAGGGTGGGCAGAGTGGCCGGTGATACTCTCCCACGGTATGGCGAGCTCCACACTCCATCCCTCATCGGTATCTGTCGGGTTGTTGAGGGAGCCGCGCAGGTGTACGGCACTTTGCAGGCCGGGTATATTCCAGTCGTGCAGTGCCTGGTTGGCAGTGCGATAGGGTGCGGTGAGAAAAAGATCCCATACGGTGTTGAGAGCATTCACCTCAATTTCCACATAGTTTTGCGTGTCACCATCGGGGTCGATGAATACTTCAAAATCGGGGTCATGGTAGATGATGCTGTCGCGCTCGCTCAGGGTGGCCCACAGGTGTGGCTCCTGCATATCGGCCAGCACATATAGGTAGTGGTCATCCCACAGCATGCGCACGATGGTCTTGTCTTCAATAGTACTGCCCTCGATATCTCGCAGCGGGCTCAGGCGCAAGGCTTGCTGCCAGTCTGTTTCGTTGCCCTTGCCATCAATAGTGAGCGATTGTGTGGTCCTTTGGCAGACGTATGTCGGCGGTACCGGGGGAAGGGCAGCAGCAGCCGTGGCGGCAGCTGCAAGCAGTGCAATGATAGGCGCTCTCATGTGTGCCAAAATAACATATATGGGCGCTTTATTGAAGCAAAAAAGCCGCAGCTGACATGCTGCGGCTTTGTCGTGGTGCTGAACGGAGAACCGGCGTTACCTGAGCACGATGTGCTCACCCTCGGCCTCTACGTGAATGGTGCTGCCCTCGGGGTATTGCCCGGCGAGGATGGCGAGGCTGAGCGGGTCGAGAATATCACGCTGAATAGCTCGCTTGAGGGGGCGGGCTCCGTATACCGGATCGTAGCCGTGGGCGGCCACGAGCGCGGCGGCGGCGGGGCTGAGCTCCATTTTCAGCCCCCGGTCAGCCAGGCGCTTGCGAACGCGCTGCAGCTGAATGTCGACTATTTGCGCGAGGTCATGTTGCTGCAGGCGGTCAAAGATGATGATTTCGTCCACTCGGTTGAGGAATTCGGGGCGGAAGTGACCGCGCAGGGCATCGAGAGCTTTTTCATTGCGTGCGGCGGCATCGCTCTCTGCGAGAATGAACTGAGAGCCGATGTTACTGGTCATAATCAGCACGGTGTTCGTGAAGTCGACCGTGCGTCCCTGACCGTCGGTGATTCGACCGTCATCGAGCACTTGCAGCAGCACATTGAAGACATCAGGGTGCGCCTTTTCAATCTCATCGAAGAGTACTACACTGTAGGGGCGGCGGCGCACGGCCTCGGTGAGCTGGCCACCCTCATCATACCCCACATAACCCGGAGGTGCGCCGATGAGGCGCGATACGCTGTGCTTCTCCATGTACTCAGACATGTCGATTCGTACCATGGCGCCCTCATCATCGAAGAGGAACTCGGCCAGCGCCTTGGCCAACTCGGTTTTGCCCACGCCGGTGGGCCCCAGGAAGATGAAGGAGCCCAGCGGGCGGTTTTCATCCTGCAGGCCGGCACGGGAGCGGCGCACGGCATCTGCCACGGCCTTCACGGCACTCTGCTGGCCGATGAGCCGTGCGGCGATGCGCTCCTCCATGTGCAGGAGCTTCTCGCGCTCCCCCTCTGCCAGTCGTGCGGCGGGAATACCGGTCCAGGTGGCCACGACCTTGGCGATATCGCTTTCCGTGACCTCCTCTTTCAGTAGCCCCTCACCGCTTTCCTGCATGCGCTGCAGCGCTTCGCGTGCTTCCTTGGCTGCTTTTTCAGCGGCTGGGATTTCGCCGTAGAGAATTTCGGATGCGCGGCCCAGGTTGCCCTGTCGCTGAGCTTGCTCGGCTTCGGTGCGCAGGGTGTCGATTTTCTGCTGCTCATCGCGGGCGCGGCTCACGATTTCTTTTTCACTCTTCCAGCGGGCAATCATGGCATCCACCTTTTCTTTGGTGTCGGCCAGTTCGCGGGTGATTTTTTCGAGCCGCTGTTTTGAGTCGTTGTCCTTTTCTTTGGCGAGGGCCTGGCGCTCCATTTCGAGCTGCATGGCGCTGCGGTTGAGTTCATCTATCTCAGCGGGCATGCTGTCGAGCTCAATTTTGAGACGTGCGGCGGCTTCATCTACCAGGTCGACGGCTTTGTCGGGCAGGAATCGGTCAGTGATGTAGCGGTTGCTCAGGGTGGCGGCGGCTACCAAGGCGCTGTCGGTGATGTGCACACCGTGGTGTACCTCGTAGCGCTCTTTGAGTCCGCGCAGGATGGCGATAGTGTCTTCAACGCTGGGTTCGGCTACATAGACGGGTTGGAAACGGCGCTCCAGTGCGGCATCTTTCTCGATGTATTTGCGGTACTCATCGAGCGTGGTGGCACCGATGGTGCGCAGTTCACCGCGAGCCAGGGCGGGTTTGAGCAGGTTGGCGGCATCCATACTGCCTTCGCCGCCGGCACCGGCACCCACCAGGGTGTGCAGCTCGTCGATGAAGAGAATGATTTCGCCGTTGGACGAAGTGACTTCTTTGATGAAGGCCTTGAGACGCTCCTCGAATTCACCTCGGTACTTGGCACCGGCGAGCATGGAGCCGATGTTCAGGCTCACTAGGCGCTTGCCCTGCATGCTGTCGGGGACGTCGCCATCGACTATGCGGCGGGCCAGCCCCTCGGCAATGGCGGTTTTGCCCACGCCGGGCTCACCGATGAGCACGGGGTTGTTCTTGGTGCGGCGCGAGAGAATTTGCAGCACACGGCGAATCTCGCCGTCGCGGCCGATAACCGGGTCTATCTTCCCCTGGCGGGCACGGGCGGTGAGGTCGGTGCCGTATTTTTCGAGCGTTTCGTACTTCTCTTCCGGGTTCTGGTCAGTCACGCGCTGGTTGCCGCGCACTTCCTTGAGTGCCTGCAGGTAGCGAGCCTGTGTGAGCCCCACGCCCTCCAGCATACGGCGCAGGTCGCTGTCGGTCTCCAGCATGCCGAGCACCACATGCTCCACGCTCAGATAGTCATCTTTCATGCGCTTGCGCTGCTCCTCCGCTGCGGTCAGGCAGCGGTCGAGCTCAGGCCCGATGCCCGGTGACTGTGCCACGGCGCCTGTCTGGTGCGGTTTGCGGTTCAGTTCCTCCTGCAGGGCGCGTGCCAGCGCGGCCAGCTCAACTCCGGCCTTGTTCAGCACGGCGGCCAGCACGCCGCCTTCCTGCTCGAGCAGAGCGAGCAGCAGCTCCGCAGGGTAAATCTGGGCGCGACCGCCGCTCGCAGCATTTCTCTGCGCGGTCTGCAGCGCCTCCATTAATTTTGTGGTGAGGTTGTTGTTCATCTTGTCGGATATGACACCGTAGGTGGGTACCTTGTTCAAAAATAATTATGCGAAGTTGTAAATCTTCCGCGTATCTATTGCTTCACTATCTCGCCAATCCTGTCAATCTTGCCGTGCGACTGAAAAATGGCAAGATTTATTCAGAGGGCGGGGCAGGCGGGGCAGGTGGGGTGTGATAAAGTGGGCTGGTGCTGCGGAACTGTGCGGCCTGCTGCGGGGACCAGGCTCCGGTACGCAGGTACATGTTGAGATAGCGCTCGGCGGCGTTCACATCGGGGCAGCATTGGGTAATGTTCTCGGCGGGTATGCGGGGGCTGACGCCGTGTGTGATGAGGTAGCGCAGAACTTCCTCTGAGCGGGCGTTGCAGGTAGCGGGGTAGAATATGTCGTCAGTGGTGTGTTCACCCTCGTGCAAATCACCGCCTGCGGCATGCAGGAGTTTCAGGCAGTCGAGGTGGTCGTGCACGATGGTTTCTTCCACCCCATAGGGATGGGCACCATGGCGCAGCAGCAGTTGCAGAGCGGTTGTCTGACCGTATCGGGCCGCCAGACCGGTGGCGCTCAGTTCATCGCCGCTGAACAGGCAGGAGTTGCCCGGCTCAGGGCGCTCGAGGGCTGCCGGATAGTTCAGCTCGGCTCCTCGGGCAATGAGCTCGGTCAGGTAGGCCACATCTCCCACGGCTGCGGAATGGGCTACGGCGGGCAGTCCGTAGGCATCCGGCGTATCAACCGGTAATCCCTCTGCAATATGGCGCTTGAGGGCGCGCAGAGAGGCTGTGTGGTTGATTTTCTCGTGCAGCAGTTCGGGGGGACCGTCTTTCCAAACGATGGTGGGGGTGCTCAGCGTGGTGATGACGTCCCCGGGCTGAGCCGTAAGCTCCGCTTTGACCATGGGATAGCCTGCGGGCTGTGTATTCTGCCACACGCAGGAGCTGAGCACCAGCAGGGAGGTGAGGGTAAGGGCAGCTTTTCTCATGGTCTTACAGTTCCCAATCTACATCCACGCGCACGGTTTCCCCCTTTTTGTCGACGTAGTTCACATAGCCGTTGAGGGCTCCGAACTTGTGCACTTCCATGGTGACTTTCACGTCGAAGCAGCAGTAGCGGGCAATATCGAGCATCTTTTGCGGGTCGCCTGTTTTCTCGTACTCAGCCCACCATTTGAGCGCATCGAGCCCCTCGGCTGTTTTCGAGTTGCCGAGGGTGACGGAGGCAACGGAATCGAGCTTGAGGCGGTGGCCGACGCGGGAGGTGAGGTCTGTACAGATGTCGAGGTTGTTGGAGACATCTGCCAGGGTCCAGAAGGTAAAGGGTTGGATGACCTGGTAGTCGAAGCCGATGTGGTTGTAGCCGACCACGAGGTCAGCAGTACGGAGCTCTTCGATAAGCTGTTCGACCTGATCCTGAGTGTAGATGTGATAGGCGTTGTCCTTGGTGGAATAGGTAACGGCAACGGAGATTCCCATCTTGCCGGCCTCGTGCCAGCCACCTACCTGTGCGGCTGAGAGTCGGGTTTCGAGGTCGAAGTAGACGATGTTTTTCATAATCGGTCAGCAGGGAAGGGTGCGGCGCAGTCCTTCGTAGAGCATGATAGCCACACTGGTGGAGAGGTTGAGTGAGCGGGCGTGTGTACCCGGCATGGGGATGCGCAGTGCGGTGTTGGGGTGGGCGGCTATCCAGCTCTCGGGCAGACCTTTACTTTCGGGGCCGAAAACGAAATAGTCGCCATCAGCAATGGGAAGCTCCGGCGCCCAGATGGAGTGGGTGGCTTTTGTGGAGAGGTACCAGAAGTGCGCGGAGGGAGCAGCTGCAGCTTCGAGTTGCGCGAGGGAATCCCAGAGCTGCAAATCGACGTGCGGCCAGTAGTCGAGCCCGGTGCGGCGCACGTGTTTTTCGTCGAGGCTGAAGCCCAGGGGCTTTATAAGGTGCAGCCGTGCGTTGGTTGCAACAGCCAGTCGCCCGGCGGCGCCGGTGTTGTGTGGAATTTCGGGGTGAAAGAGGACGATGTTGAACATGCAGCAGGCGTGTTATCTGGCTCCTTTGCCGAAGATGGCAACGGGAACCGTGCGCAGGATGAGCACGAAGTCTGTCCAGAGATTCCAGTTGTCGATATACTTGAGATCCTTGGCAATCAGACGGTCGAAATCCTTGCAGTCACTGCGGTCTTCTATCTGCCAGTAGCAGGTAAGTCCCGGTTTCATGCTCAGTCGGCGGCGCTGGGATATCTCCGGAAATTCTGCGGTTTCATACGTCGGTAGCGGGCGCGGACCAACGATGGACATGTCGCCCGTGAGCACATTGAGCAGCTGGGGAAGTTCGTCGATGGAGTACTTGCGGATGAAGTGGCCAAAGGGGAAGATGCGGGGATCGTTGGTGAGCTTAAAGATAGGCCCGTCCATCTCATTGCCGTATTTGGCCTTGATTTCATCCAGTCGCTTGTCGGCGTCGGAGTACATGGAGCGGAATTTCCACATGCCAAAAGGTTTGCCGTATAGCCCTGAGCGTTGCTGACGGTAGAAGATTTTGCCCTTGGGGTCACTGATTTTGATGCCGATGGCAGCCACAAGCCACAGGGGAGAAGTGCCGATAATGCCCAATAGTGCGAATACACGACCGAATATGTCTTTTATCAGTCTGCTCCAGGAATATACCGGGGTGGAGGTGAGGATGAGTACACGCTGTTCACCGATATCCGTCACATCTGCCCGCTGGGCTACGGGGTGATTGTCTTTGAGGTGCACGTAGATATCGATTCCCTGCAATTCGCAACGGGTGATAGTGTCTGACATGGTGCTGTAGGCATCGAGCCCGCCGAAGAGCATGAGCTGCTCTACGTGGTCTTGCTCAATGTGCTGCTGCACTTCTTCTTGCGTAGTTTGGCCGGTAATGACCCGACCGACGATTCGCATATTCTTTTTCCAGTGATGGGGGAGTTTATCCCAAGCGGTGGATATGTTTTCTTCGGTGCCGGCCAGCAATACCCTGCGCAGAGTTCTTCGGCCGATTCTGGTGTTCTGCAGCAGGTAGCGCAGCAGGTAAAAGCGCAGAAAGAGACCTGGGACGATAAGCAGCAAACTGGCTAGAATAACGTGGTTCATGCAGGTCGAGCTTTCATCACCCCGGCAAATGACATACAGCCCGAACACCCCCAGGTAATAAACAAGAAAAGCGAATAACTGCTTCAATGCCGAGACAACGCGTTGCTGGTTACTGCGGTGGTAGAAACCAACCATGCGCAGAATGAGCGGTACTGCCGCCACTGCTAATCCGACCATGAAGGGGGATGCTGCAAAAGCATTGAACGTCGGGAACATCTCCCAGCCCAGGTACGGCGCGAGGAAATCAGAGAAAACCGGTGCTACGTACACGCAGCCTGCCGCCAACAATATATCCGCTACCGGCAGAAGATGGTAAAGAATGGTGTTACGATACGTCACATGGGTATTCTACCACGCCTGCACGCGGGGTGCAAGGGTAAAAACCGTTATAATCGCGGGATTGTATGACACGCGGCGGCTACGAGGCCTCAGCAGGTCTTGCGGCAGCGGATGCGGGCTCTCTCAAAGTCGGCGGGGCAGACGGTGCAGAGCACTTCATCGCCGGGTTGGAGCACTTCGAGCAGGTGTGCTTCTTTTCGCTGCACAAAGGCTACGGTTGTTTTGCCATTGGGCAGGGTGGCGCGGAAAGCCGTGGGGGCGAATCTCTCGACTATCGTGCAGGTGCAGTCGATGTACTGCGATGGGTATGACGGGGAACTGCTGCTCATGGCTGATGAGATGGGGTTACAGGATGGTGTTGAGTACATCGGTCGCGGCTGGGATGATGCCGGATTTGCGGTGTTGTCCGGGGGTGGGCGTTTCTGTTTGTTCGGTGGAATCTTTCGGGGCAGGGGAGAGCACGCTGTTGAGCAGTTCGCTCGCTGTTCGCATGGCTCCGCCGGCAACATCTGTGGCCGCCTTGACTGTAGCCTGGGGCAGGTGGGCTGCCAGGATTGTGCGCAGACGCGCGCTGAGATCCTCCTGCGGGGCATCGACCGTGCCGCTCAGGTTGATGTTGAGCCAACGGTAGCCGGGGGCTCCGCTTGCGTTGAATATCTGGTCTGCTATGGCCGGGGTCTGGGCAGTAAGACTCTCGACGCTGCTTTCGGGGAGTCCGATGGAGAGGGTGCCGTGCAGGGCGCCGTCGGGGCAGATGATGACGTACCCGTGAACCATCAGAGTACCTTCAGTGGAGCGTATGTCGATGTTGTCGAACAGCCAGGCATTGCGGATATTGTGACCGGGGCGGGAGTAGGGGTAGCTGATACGGCACTCTGCTTTTTCGAGGGAAATGCTGCGGTAGGGGTGTGTGTTATCGATGGAGAGCTCAGAGAGGATGGGCAGTCCTTCGAGTACTGTCTGTTGCAGGGCTATGTTGCCGAGGGCTTCTTTCACCCCCATGGTGCGACCGTTGATTCTGAGGTTGCCGTACAGTTCGCCGCTGATGTGTTTTTTCCAGTCATTGTTCAGCAGGCGTGCGACATTTGCCTTGTTGGCTCGCAGGTCCAGGTGCCATTGTTTGTTGCTGCGATTGAAGTTGCCCTTGACTCTCAGTTCGCCCGGGGTGAGCATGAATCTGCATTCGGAAAGCACGATGGATTTTTTGCTGCTGAGCAGTGTGGCTGATTTGATGCTGCAGTTGCTCAGGTAACTCAGAGGGGTGTGCACTCGGCCGTTTTCGAGGTTGATTTGCCATTCGCCCTTGCGGTTACGGCTGAGTGGTTCGGCTGATATGCGGCAGCCGGTCAGGCTGTAGAGCTTTTCGCTCAGCATTAGTTCAATATCGGCATCTGTGCATTCGAATGCTTTCAGGCTGAAAGTCTGCGGAGCCAGTCTGCTCAGCAGGCCATCATCTTCTTCTCTGATGGGGGGCAGGGTGCCGTCTGCCGAACTGTTGAGCCGCAGGGTGGCCTCCTCCATGGTCAGTTTGTTGATGAGCAGTTCTCGGCTCAGCAGTCGGTTGCGGTCAATATCCGCTACTATCCGCGTGGCTGTGGCCTGCTGCAATGCGTCGCAGCGTTTCAGCTCCAGGGCGGGCAGGCTTACCTTTTCGTCATCTATGCGCAGTGGGGTAGGTATGTTTACCTCGTCTGCCTGAGCCAGGTTTGTGAGTTTTTCACTCAGCCGGGCACGAAAACCCTCCCCCTGCAACCAGTTAAGCAGTTGATAACTGCCGATGATGGGGGTAAGAATCAGGACAATCAGCACGATAGCCAGGCCGGTGAGCCATTTGCGCCCGATTGTGCCGGTGCTGTGCCTGCGCCTGCGTGAGGTGGTGGTGTTTCTGCGTCTGCGGCGAGCCATGGTATGAACGCGCGCATTATGGCACAGCCATGGAAGACGTGCAAGCATATTGTGGGTCACGCTATGTAAAAATGTTGAATTAATGGTTGACTTGTACGCGGAAATGTGTTTTACTGTACAGCGATAACTTCCATATCGATAATTTTTATGAAAGTAACAACTCTGATTCTTGCCGTTGCCTGCGCTGTAGGGTTCAGCTCCTGCTGCTGCCAGATGCAGTCTGCTCCGATTCTGCACCCGATGCCGAAGAACTGCTCTTCCCCCTCTGCCAGCGATGTGCAGCCCTCTGAGCCGGTGAAGGTTTTCGACGAAAAGGGTAAATAAGCCTTGGGCGGGTATACCGCCTGAAAGATTTTCGGGGTCGCTACCGGTGGTGGCGACCTTTTTTGGTACGACCGACGCGATATGCGCACTGCGGTGAAAGTCCGCGCGGAGCCGCGATGATGCGGAATCCCAGACCTGAAGAACAACTGCGGGGAGGTAACAAACCGTGGGAAAGGAAGTTCGAGGGGAAATCCCGA
>JAZNVF010000055.1:0-16466 GCA_045592685.1 Akkermansia sp.
TTTTTATTTCATCGCTTCCACAAGGGGGAAGGACTCATTGTCGTCCTTCCCCCTATCCCCCCATCCTGCTAGGGCAGTTTGGGCTCCTATGGAGACTTTTTGGGCGGGCTTTCGGTGTCGCATTTGATTTTACAACTTGCAGAAAATGCGTTTGCCCTGCAGATTGAACTTGACAAATGGATAGTTTTCGTGTAGAAATTAATCATGATAGGAAAACTCATGTTAACGCTGGGATGTCTGGGGGCTGTGTTCGGGGCTCCCGTGTCGGCAGTTGCAAAGGCTCCTGCGCCATACGGACCGTTGCCGACGGAGCAGCAGGTTAAGTGGTTGCGTATGGAGTGGTATGCTTTCGTACACTTCGGCCTGAATACCTGGACGGATAGGGAGTGGGGGTATGGTGATGAAAATCCTGCTCTGTTCAACCCCACCCATTTTGATGCCGAGGCTATCGTGAAAACTTTTAAGGACGCCGGCATGAACGGCATGATTTACACCGCCAAGCATCACGATGGTTTCTGCACCTGGCGCACCACGTCTACTAAGCATAATATCAGCAAATCTCCGTGGCGAAAGGGAAAGGGGGACGTGGTGAAAGAATTTGCCAAGGCTTGCCGGAAGTACGATTTCCCCTTCGGGACTTACCTTTCTCCCTGGGATCGCAACTGCGCGGAATATGGCCGCAAGGGGTACCTGAAAGTTTATTACAAGCAGATTGAGGAGTTGCTGACCAAGTATGGTCCGATTTTTGAAATCTGGTTTGACGGCGCCATGGGCGGCGATGGTTACTACGGTGGGGCTCGTCAGAATCGCCATATCGGCAGTGCCGATACCTATTACGACTATGCTCAGGTGGTGAAAAATATCCGCAAACTGCAGCCGAACTGCATCATTTGGGGGGCTGCCGAGCGAGGTGATGTTATCTGGGCCGGGTCAGAGCAGGGCTATGCACGCCCTTACCCCCTGTGGAATACGCGGAATGGTAAGTGGATTTCTCTGGAGGCCGATACGCCCATCAATCACCGTGGCTGGTTCTGGCACCCCGGGCAGGCCGGGCATGTGAAGAGCCCCGAGACGCTCATGGAGGTCTATATCTCCAGCGTGGGGCGTGGGGCGAACCTCATCCTGAATCTGGCACCGAATCGCGACGGTCGACTGGATGCCGCCGATGTGGCTTCGCTGAGTGCTTTCGGTAAAATGCGCCGTGAATTGCTGGCTACCGACTATGCGCTTGGAGCGGCTGCTACCGCGAATTCCGTGCGGGGGAATGTGGCCGGGTTCGCGGCCACCAATCTGACGGATGGTGATATCGAGAGTTACTGGTGCCCGGCAGATGATACCCCGGCTCCTGCTGCTGAGATTACCCTGGACAAGCCCGTAACCTTTGATGTGGTGCGTGTGCGCGAACAGATTCGCCTGGGACAGCGTGTGGAAGCCTTCCGCGTGGAAGCCTGGGTGGACGGCGCCTGGCAGACTATTGTTGAACCCGGTAAGCCCGGTGAGACGGAAGATGCCCCGCCCCGTGGTAACGGGTGGCAGAAGTTCGTGCGCGATGGGAAGGGGCACACCATCGGCAACCAGGTCATGCGCTGGCTTTCCCGGCCTGTCACCACTGATAAGGTGCGCCTGACCATCACCCGCAGCAAGGCTACCCCCTGTATCTCCGAGCTTTCTCTGCTGCGCATGCCCACTGTCGGTGAGCCTGAGAGCACAACTCCCGATAGCGGAGATAAGTCACTCGACAGCAAGGGGTGGACCTATAGCGGTTTCGCGGCGGAGCTCGCCCCGCTGGCCTTTGACGGCAAGCCCGAGACCTTATGGCAGATTGGCCGTTGCCCCTCACATTTCGTGGTTGATATGAAGAAGGAGCAGACTGTGAGCGGGTTCTCTTACCTGCCACGGCAGGATGGTAAGACTGAGGGCATGACCTCCCGCTACAGGCTGGAGCTGAGCACTGACGGCAAGAACTGGAAGAATGTCGCCGAGGGCGAGTTCGGCAACCTGCGCGCTAACCCCGTTGAGCAGATTATCACCTTCACCCCGCAGAAGGCCCGCTATATCCGCTTCTTCTCCACAGCGGCTCTTGATGGCACCGGCAGCAGTGTGGCTGAGATGAAGTTCTATTGAGGCATCAGCATTCGGGAACTCGGGGCGATTCTGTATTTTATGTACGGAATCGCCCCGATTGTATCATAAAAGACTGCAGAACCTTACTCTTGCAGCATGTCTGCAATTTCGGTGTGGGTGTTTTCTACCGCATAATCCAGGGGCGATTTACCTGCGTTATTGCGCAGTGATGGGTCGGCGCCGTATTCCAGCAGCAGGCGCACGCCCTCGGTAAAGCCATCGCGGGCGCATTGCAGCAGCGGAGTGTCACCCTCGATATCCCGGGCATTGACCTGCGCACCATGGGTGAGCAGCATGCGCATGACCTCCGGCGCCTCCCCCGGAGCCTCGGGATTTTCCGGCAGAGAGGCGAAGTGCAGGGGCGTGTCGCCTTCGTTATTTTTACGGTTCACGTATGCCCCGGCCTCCAGCAGCAGCTTAGTGACGCTTGCCGGAGCATTGGTCAGGGTTGCTGTTAATAAAGGTGTGTCCCCATTGTCATTGGCGGCGTTCACATCTGACCCGGCTTGCAGCAGTAACCTGACCAGCTCTGTGTTGTCATGCTCACCGTTGTAAATACAGGCTGAGAGCAGCGCGGTATCTCCACCGGCGCGGCGCACATGCACATCTGCCCCGGCGTCCAGCAGAACTTTTACCATATCATCGCGACCGAGCGCTGTGGCATGAATGATGGGGTAGAAGTTCTGCCATTCTCCGTTTTCTGCGAGGTCATGAAGTGGTTTGTTGACGTCAGCTCCCTGTTGCAGACAGTTTTTGACGGAGCTGAGATTGTTCTCCTCAATGCTGACAATCAATTCCTTGGTGAGTGATTGCGGTGCGAATGCGCGGGTTAGCAGATATTGTGCTGAGCAGATGGCGACCAGCCAGATAACCACAACTGCCCCGGCGGTGCAGAGACTGCGTTTCCACGGTTGTTGCAGCACATAGCGCAGCATGCCACCCAGGCAGAGCAGGTACACGGCGGCAGGTATGATGATGGTGGCAACCTTCGGCCCAGCGGCGAGTGCAACGTAGGGTTCAGCGTAGTTGGCTATTCGCAGCACCAATAGGGCAATGCCGGTGTAAGCCGCAGCTGCCAGAACACGAACCGATGGACGGATAGTGGCATCTTTCCGCGTGCACAACCAGATAAAGAACCATATCCAGAGCACTTCGAGATAGGTGCTGAAACTGAACAGGAGGTCTACGGCTCGGAGCTCGTCCTGTTGCTCCGGATATACCGGGTTTGCCAAACTCGCCAGAGCTGCAATCGGCACATAGATACCCAGCGAAAGAACAACCCGCCGCCATGCGCACCGGAGCATGAAGACGCCCAGCAGAAAAACAAGCACCGGCATGGCCTGCACGATATAGAGCAGCAGGTGAGGAACGGAGGGCTGCGCTTTGTCGCTCAGCAGGTAGCAGAGTGCAGCGAAGGAAAACACAATCAGCGCATAGCGCGCCGCCGCCCGTTTGCCGGGGCGCAGCCACAGCAGGGTGGCAAAGGCGCCGAGAAGTGAAAAGAGGAAAAAGACAAGTTCAGGGTTGGGCATGGTGATGAGATGGGTAGATAAGTTCTCGCATTTCTTCCGGCAGTGATCCGCCGAAGTGCAGGCAATCGCCGAGCATGGCTTCCATGGTGAGGTCTTCTGCCGTGCCTTCGTACAAAACACTGTAGTCGGACCAGAGGGAGAAAACTTTTTCCGAGCCGTCCCCGTAGTGCAGGGTGATGAGAGCCGGCTCGCAGCCGATTCCCATGGGGTCGCGGAGGAAAACGGTGGGTTTTGCCTGTCTGAGCAGTCGGAACAGGTGGTCTGCCTGTTCTCGGGGCAGGGGGGAACCCTGAACCTGCCCTTGGAATTTGATACTTGCCCCCGTGGGGGAGCCGATGGTCAGCGGGTAGCAGCCGAAATACCAGCCGACGGATATCAGCAGGAGCAGGGCTGCGGAGAAGGCGAGTTTGCGTTTGTGTTTCATGGTCGTATCAGCGTTGCCAGCCCATCATCAGGAAAGGTTGTTTGTTCACGCAGCGGGGTTCACCTCCCGTGGCGGGGGTGAACCATATCTCCCACTCTGAGCCGTAGTATTCGCCCCAGTCGCCGCTGAACACCATCTGGGCATCCTCGCTGCAAATCACACGGCACACGTCACCGAGTTTCACTTCCGGTCGCCAGTTGTTCTCGAACTTGATAGAGCGGCCGGTGGTGACCTCATGCGCGCGCAGCTCGAACGTGCCGTCTGCGTACCCGGCGGGAATCACGATGAGCATGTCGTAAATGCCGGCAGAGGCATCCCAGAGGCAGAGAAACGGTTGCTCCGGTGCCGGGGGCAGCAGGGCATCCAGTTGTTCGCGTGTGGGATTCTGTGCGAGCGGAGCCAGCGCGGCATCCATCCATTGCAGCGTGGCGGGCATGTCGGGGAGGGTGGGCGGATTTTTGTCGCGGTCGTGCCAGCTGACGGTATGGGCGATGTACCAGCCATTCTGCAGGGGGAACTTCCAACGGGCGACGGGGTAATCAGCTTCCCTCAATTCACCCTCGGGGGTGAAAACCCGGTTCTCCGCGAGGTAGGCGCGCCGAGCGTGGGACTGCGGGTCGTTCTCATGTGCCGGGTACAGGTCGCAGGCCTGCAGTAAGGGGGAGGCGAATCGCGGGTCGGTAGCCTCTGCATACAGGGCGCGCAGCAGGTACTCATGCAGCAGCTCGGGAGCCACACGCGAGAGCTTGTCGAGATTCGGTGCGGCAAATGGCGGTGTTGGTTCGCCGGGGGCTCGGTGGGTATGCAGGGGTGGCAGTTTTGCTTTCCGGTCGATGAGCTGCTGCACGCGAGGCGGGGTCGCATGGTTCATGAAAAACGTCATGCCGCGTGGCAGCACGAACTCCCTGTCCTCCGGCACCTCCAGCCCGCGGGCAAAGATATCATACCCGCCGCCGAAAGATTGCATGAACATCACGCTACCTACCCCCAGTGCCACCAGGGCTGCCAGCGCGCTCGCGCCCCAGCAGCGAAGAATCTTCTTCCCTTCACCCTGACCGAACAGGCTCAGGGTCATGATAATCAACCAGAGCGGTACCAGCAGACCCCCCAGCACGCCCAGCAGGAACAGTATCCCGCCGAGGTGGCCGAGCACCAGCATACCCGAATTCCAGACATGCCATTCATCATATATCCACTCGATGCCGGTATCGAGCAGAAATCCCGCCAGCAACACGGCCGCAGCCCCCAGGGGCAACCGATAGCAACTGCCGAAAAAACGTAGCAGAGGGGCTTTCAGTTTGCTGAATTTCATACTTCTGCTATATAGACGCTCCCGGCGGGGAATTTTGTTGAATAGGGAGCGCGAATTTGAGGCAAAATCTTAACTTTTGAGTATAAGTTGAGCTGCACCATTGCCGAGCATGAAGAAAATCAGACTGCCCACTACGGTAGCGATGATGTAGGTCGAGGCGGTGAAATAGGAACCCGCGCGCAGCAACACTGTGTTTTCAAAGGCGAAAGCTGCCAGGGTCGAGTAGCCGCCGCAGAGACCCGCCGTCACGGCCAGACGCAGGTTCGGGCTGGAAATGAAGCCACCCGCTGCCAGTCCGCAAAACAGCCCCATGAACAGACAGCCGCCGAAGTTGATGAGCAGGGTATGCCATGGCATGCCGGGGACGGTCACTCCCCAGCGATTGCAGATGAACCACCCCGTCAGGTAGCGCAGCACACCGCCGACAAAGCAGCCGCTACCCACACACAGCAATGTTTTGATGGAGATACCCATAACAGATGCGCGCGCATGGTAGCACCACCCTGCCGATTTGGCAAGCTTTATTCTGTTCGACTCGCATAAAAAACTTGTTTTTTTTTAGAAATCTGCCAGAATCTTATTGAAGTAATCCCCCGATGAAAGCGAAGCTGTTATATCTACTGTGTGCAGTTGGCTGTTTCTGTGCCTGGGCCAGCTTTTATCATCTGGTGTACACCTATTACAGATATTGGGTAGGGCCGCTGCTGACGGAACTGATAGTTGATGTCAGTGCTGATGAGATTACCCCCGAAAATGAGGGCAAAATCGTGCAGTGCGAGGGCGAGCTCCATGGGGTTGAAACGCTGAGTGACCCCCTGTATAAACTCGAACTTAAAGGGCTCAAACTCATAAGATACGTCGACTCAACTCAAATCGGGGAATCTCAGGAGGGGTATCTTACCCCTGTGGTATACCACTCAACCAAGCAGAACTTCAGAGTCGGGAAGTACCGCCTGACAAACCTCAATGAAGAGACCGGTGTTTCTATATCTCACTCCGTTTGGCTGAATGAGGAGAATATACCTGATTTCCTGCGAGAACGCGCTACCCTGAATGAGGGGCGGCTTTATATAGCCGAAGAAGATGGTTCAACGAGTGTGATTTCATTTTGGGCTGATGGCGCTGAACCTCATCTCCGGGGGCAGTTTCAGGGGCGCCAAAAGGGCGATTCCATTGAGCTGCTGCGATTTACGACACTGGGGCACGATTTGAAGGAGGATTACTACTTTTGCCGAGGTCTCATGCCCTCGCTCGTCGATGTTTGTGTGCGGGTCGGTTTCGCCTTTTCCATGGCGCTGCTGTCAGCGTTTTTCTGTTTTTATTTTATCTGTAAGCTATTTACAAAGAAAGTGTCAAAGAAAGTAATCGTGGTATTGCTGCTTCTGGCTTTGCAGGGGACCCTGTTGGTTTTCGTCTGGGAATGGTGGCGACTGCTGCCCGGCTGGACGGATTATTGCGGTTATAATCTGGAGAAAGCAGCTCAGTGCCTGTCATTCTGCGAACAAGCTCTCACGGTATGCCGCATTGGCCTGACCCTGACTTTGCTCTATATTGCCATCGAAGTTTTTAGCAGGCGTTTTCGTTCAAATAAGTTGACACAGAGTGTTAATATGTGACATAAGGAGAGCGGAGGTTCTTCTCGCAGAGGAGCGCTTGTCCCTTTAGTTGCAAAAAAAATCAGAACCGGTCGCGATTCCTGATGGAGTTGCAATCGGATTCGTTTTCGGCGTCATTCCCCTCCCGTTTTTTTCAAAATAGCCCCCGTGCCTTGTGAGCACGGGGGCAGAAAGTCGATACTGAATCGGCTTGGTTTTCCTTGCAGAGGGAGTGTTGACAGACAAATGACAAGTTACGATAGACAGGGTTTCGCGTGCAGCGGTCTTTGCTTGTCCGTCGTAACTTGTTATTTGTCAGGGAGCAGGTTATCTGAGCTTCAGATGCTCGTTGAGGAACCCGTCCATATAGATGGGGGTGAGCAGCTCGGTGGTGATGGCCGGTTCTTTGTCCGGCATGTAAAGAACATTCACCGGTACGGAGGAGCGGTTCAGTCGGCGCATCTCGGCATCGATAGCTGCATCGGGGCGGGTTTTGTCGGCGCGCATGAGCACGACCTTGCCTTTCTCGAACAGGGCACAGACATCAGCCGTGTAGGCGGTTTTCTTGTTCATCTGGCAGGTGGCGCACCACTTGGCGGTGAAGTCTACATAGACGGGGTGGCCGTCTGCAAGGGCTTTGTCCATGAGCGCCTTACTCCAGGTGTTCCAGGTGGGGTGCTCACCGGTGGAAACGGTGTAACCGGCGGCAGCGGCCTGCTCAGCCGAGGGGGTGGCTGCGGGGGTATCTGTCGCGGGGCGGGGCATGGACCCCCACACACCCAGGGCGATGAGCAGGATGGCGAAGATGGCACCGATGGTGCGTGTACCCTTGCTCTGGTAGATGGGGCACCAACGGCCATATACCCAGAACGCGGAGCAGAACACTACCAGCGACATGAGAATCCACGGGCGGTCAACGCTGAATTCCTCGGGCAGGAAGGCGAGGTAGACATCCAGCATCCACGCGGCGGCGGCGAAGAGCAGGAAGGAGAGCCCCTGCTTGAGGGATTCCATCCAGGCACCGGGGCGCGGCAGGATATTGACTAGTGACGGGAAGGCACCCATGATGATGTACGGGAAGGCCAGCCCCAGCGCCATGAAGGTGAGGGCCAGCAGCATCCATACCCCCGGCAGGGACATGGCGGCAGGCATGGCGGCACCCAGGAAGGGAGCGCTGCACGGGGTTGCCACTACAGTGACCAGCAGCCCCTGGAAGAAGGAACCCCACAGGCCCTTCTTCTGCTGCAGCCCCTGACCGGCGGCGGTAGCGCCCACGCCGATTTCAAACAGGCCGAACATGCTCAGACCCAGCACCAGCAGCAGCAGCAGGATAGCGTAGACAATCCAGTCATTCTGCATCCATACAGCCCAGCTGCGCGTGTCGGAACCGGCATCGTTCCACAGGGTTTCAAGCCACTGAGTCCAGGGGGTGGCTGCCAGCACTTCGAGGTTGGAGACCACAATCAGCGCTGCCGCCAGTACCCAGAACGATACCAGTATGCCCAGCACGAAGATGAGCGAGTGCATGAACACCTTGCGGCGCTCACCTCCACCCAGCTCGACAAAGCTCATGATTTTGAGCCCGATGACGGGGAACACACAGGGCATGAGGTTAAGGATGAGCCCACCCAGGAAAAGTGAGCCGAAGATACCCCAGATGCCGGCGGGTACCCCGCTCTGAGTGGCAGGTGCTGCGGGGGTGGCTGTGACTGTTTCGGCGGCGGTCGGGGCTGCCGTGGCGCTGACATTCAGGGCGGCCAACTTGCCATCGAACACGAGAATGCCGCTCAGGGCAGGCAGTTCTTTACCGACCAGTGCGGCATCCTTCACTGGGAACATGTCGTCTTTACCGTCATTGCGGGTCAGGGTCAGGCTGTAGCCACTGTCGGTTTTGGTAAGAGCCTGTGCAGCGGTGGGGTTGATGGAGTTGTCATCGGAGAAGAAGTAGGCGCTCTTTACCTCGCCCTCAGCGGTGAAGTTCAGCACCACGCTCTCGGCGGTCTGAGTGATGGTGGCGGTTGTGGGCGTGTCGCCCAGTACCTCGACCTTGCTCTCTTGGGCCGACCAGTCGGCGGCAGCGGCGCCGTCACCGGCACTCAGGCTGAGGGTGGCGCTCTTGGTCTCCGGCGGGTTGCAGCCGGTGTCGGAGCAAGTCTGAGCTGTTGCGCTCACGGTGATTTTGGCCTGCTGCGGAGCCGTAGCTGTGGGGGTGAGCTTCCACACAACGGTGGGTGTGTTGTAAGTATAGGCGACGCCCAGCATACCCTCGTGGCGGTCAGGGGAAGACCAGTAGGGACCTTCCACGGTGAATCCTTCGGGGGCTGTGAGGGTGGCTGTCATGGGCTCTCCGACCGTGGCCGGATTGCGGAAATAGGCATGCCAGGGCTGAGGTATGTCGGCCTGCAAAGCCACATAGAAGGGGGTACCTGATTTGTAGCTGCTCACGCTGGCGCTGCCGCTCACCGTCATTGTGGCGGGCTGCTGCACGGCACCTCCGAAAAGGGCACCGCCGAAGGGGGAGCTGCTGTTGTTCGTAGCTGCACCGGTCGGGGCTACGTCCGAGTCATCCTCATCGGTGGATTCGTCTTCTTCGTCTGCTGGTTCTTCGTCATCGGCTTCTTCCTCATCATCGGCTTCCTCCGTATCTGCTGCCTCTTCTTCGGCGGGAGTCGTGTTATCGGCAGGGGCAGGGGGCGTCACGCCATCGAAGTTGTGCTTCACCACGGCCAGCTTGCCATCGAACACAAGAATACCGCTCAGGCTCGGCAGGGCTTTGCCTACGAGTGCGGAATCTTTCACCGGGGTCATGTCATCCTTGCCGTCATTGCGGGGCAGGGTCAGGCTGTAGCCGCTGTCGGTTTTGGCAAGGGGCTGTGGAGCGGTGGGACTGATGGAGTTGTCATCAGAGAAGAAGTAAGCGCTCTTTACCTCGCTCTCGGCGGTGAAGTTGAGCACCACGCTATCGGTTGTCTGAGTGGCGGTAATAGTGGTGGGGGTATCGCCGAGTTGCTCCACGCGGGTTTCTTCTGCATTCCAATCGGCGGCAGCGGTACCATCGCCGGCGCTCAGGCTGATAGTGGCTGTCTTTGTTTCCGGGGGATTGCAGCCGGTGTCGGAGCAAGTCTGAGCTGTCGTGCTCATGGTGATTTCGGCCTGTTGCGGCGCATCGGCAGCGGGGGTGATTTTCCAGACAACTGTGGGCGTGTTGTAAGTATAAGCCACGCCCAGCATCCCCTCGTGGCGGTCGGGAGCTGACCAGTAGGGCCCCTCGATGGTGAATCCTTCGGGTGCCGTGAGAGTGGCGGTCATCGGTTCGCCGATGGTGGCCGGATTGCGATAGTAGGCGTGCCAGGGTTGGGGGACGTCTGCCTGCAGGGCCACATAGAAAGATTCGCCCGGCTTGTAACTGCTCACGCTGGCTTTGCTGCTCACCGTCATGGTAGCGGGCTGCCGGGCGGCATCTCCCCCGAAGGCGAACCCGCCGAACTGTGCCTGCACGCTACCGGCCAGAAGAGCCGTTGCCATTGTCAGAAATCTAGCAATGTTCATGCTTGGCAGTTTACCTGAAAAATCACCGCTCCGCAAGCACAAAAAATGAGTTGTGTTTGTATTATATGGGGGTGGTGAGGTGTTTTTCGTTATTCCACCTTTTCTGCTGTGACGAGGTAGCAGCTCTGGTGGCGTGTGTGCCTGTAGCGGCGGTAGGCTTGCAGGAACATATAGACACATACACCGCCCATGCCGAGGAAGACAAGCGGTATGGAGAAGTGGTCCGCGTTACGGCGCATGGCCCGGTCGGTGTGCAGCGGGTCGTAATAAACGGTGAGTTGTTCGCCGGGGCGGTACTTGGGTATGGAGCTGCTGCCGTCTACCTCTGTGCTGATGATGGTGGTGCCATCTGCCGGGGTGAGGCGGTAGACAGGGTAGTAGACAACTTTTTCGGAAACCTCTCGCCTTTTTCCGTTGACCGTTGTTGTGCGCCAGGTGGTTGTATGACAGTAGGCGATGATGGCGGCGGAGCATTTTTCGCCGTTGAGCCACAGGTCGAGGTAGGTGCGCGTGGTTGAATCGCTCAGCTCCCGGATGACGCCGGCGAGCATCAGCCCCAGCAGGACAAGCCAACCGGTCATGGGGAGAAGTGGTGAAAACGCGCTGTAGGCGTCCACCCGGCGCGTGGCCGGTCGTTGCTTGCCGTGGGGTGGCAGGTCAACCCCGCAGCGGCTCAGCTCTGCCTGCAGTTGCTCATTGTCACGCACTTGGAGAAAGCCGAGTTCGCGCATACCGTAGCGACCGAGGGGCATTTCCGCCATGTTGTAATCCGAGCGGCCATCGTGGTGACGGGTAACACGGTACACCATATCAGGCGAAACCGGCAGGGCGTACACAATGGGTTTACCGATGGGTGGCTGCTGTACGATGAGGGCCCGCTGCTGCGTGAGGGCATAAATCGTGCGCCGGTGGCTTTTTATGCCGTAGAGGGCGCAAAGCAGCAGAGCGACTGCGCCAAGAAAGCTCAGCGAGATGGTGTACACATTGCAGTAGTCCGGCGGCTCGGGCTGTGTGGCCGGCAGCGTGACAAAAACGCATACGCCCAGCAGCAGGACAGCGGCTCCGAGCAGCACTCCGACATCAGCATCGAGTGCATAACTGCGGCGCTCAGCCCATCGCACTTCTTCGTCTTCTGACAGGGCGAATTTTATCTCCTTTTTCAGCTCATCGTCTTCCGGGGCAGTCATGCGGGTATTATAGGCAGATGGTAGAATGATGTCAAGGATTTACCGTTGGAAAGGCGTGTAGAGAAGTTTCCGTTACTTTCAGAAGCTGACTCCTCGGGGAATCCACTCGGCGGGTGGCTGTTGTCCGGCCTGCAGGGCTGCGCGTATGGCAGAGGATGATGCGGGGTGATTACCGGCGATGAAGATGGCCTGCGTGCCGGGACGGGGAGCCGGGGCTGAGCCTCGGTGGTAAACGATGAAGCGAAGTTGCTCGCAAAGGTAGTCATATCTGGCCCAGCGGTGGAGTTGTTCCCATTGGTCGGTGCCCATGAGCCAGTAGAGTTCATCTGCCGGGGCCTGTTGGCGGCAGGCTTCGACCACACGCCAGCTGTAGCTGGGCGGCGGCAGGGTAAGGTCGAGTTCGCTGACCTCGGCCTGCGGTATGTCAGCAGTAGCGGCGCGCAGCATGGAAAGGCGCTGTTCATCGCTGAAAAAATGCTGCCGCCCGGTCTTGAAGGGTGAACAGGCGGCAGGCAGAAAGATGATGCGCTGCAATCCGGCGGCCTTGATGGCTGCTTTTGCGATGGCCAGGTGCCCGGTGTGTATCGGGTCAAATGAGCCGCCGAACAGGCATGTTTTCATCACAGTCCCTCCGTGTCTTTGTAGGGCAGGAAGCAGCCGATGGGCAACTTCACAAACTTGGTTTCGGGGCGCAGTCTGCGATAGTGGTTGATGAATGCGGAGAGATTTCCGTAGTTTTTGGAGGTCTTGGGTATGCCCTGCTGACCGCAGTTCACCAATATGTTAAAGTGGAGCTCGGCATGCAGGTGAGCGGGGAACATGCCGCGGTTGGTGCCGATGGTACCCACCTGGTCACCTCGCTTGACAAGCTGCCCCAGCTTCACGTCGATTCGGTCGAGGTGTGCATAGAGGGTCTGGCAGCAGAGCACTCGCCCACTCTTGGGTTCGCGGAAAGCATGGCGCACAATCACGACCTTGCCCCAGCGGCCCCGGGCATCGGCGGCATAGGTTACCAGACCGTGGCCGATAGTGTAGACGGGGTCCCCGAGGTCTGTGTTGCCGCCGCCGTTGCCATTCCAGTCTTCGCCCAGGTGACGCGGCGTTTTCAGGCGCAGGCCACGGGCTTTGTAGTAGCCTTCTCCATTGGGCTTGCCGACGGGGTAGTCGAACCCATCAGCCAGCGGCACAAGGGCCCACTTGCCGTCAGCGGTTTTCTGAGCCATGGTAACACCGCAAGAGGTGTTACCCAGAATGAAGAAGAACGTTAGCGTCAGCAGAAAAATGCGGCGGTATAATCGTACCATGTCAACAGAATATCATATAGAACCTGCCCGTGGCAAGCATCAAAATTGCCATATCATGACATGCAGCCCTCTCTCAGCAGTTCGGCTGCCTTCGCGGCACAGAAAGCCACGCAGCGCTCGCAGGGGCGGGCGGCATAATAGGCCTGTGTGCGTTCGTTGGGGCGAGCCCCCTCAGTGGTGCCCTCATCGAGGTGCAGCAGTTCCCGGCAGGTCAGTGTGCCGAATTCGGCAGTGAAGGCCGCTGCCTGTTCCCGCACCAGAGCAAATATGCGCTCCTTGTCTTCCGGAACTCCGGTCAGATTGCCTTGACAGTAACCGGCTACCAGAGTAAGCCCGCTGAAGGCGCCGCACATGCCGCGCATGCGCCCTACTCCGGCTCCGAATCCGGCAGCGAGGCGTAAAGCGAGCTCTTCGCTCAGCCCTGTTTGCTCGGCGAAGGCGGCAAAAACCGACTGTGCGCAGTTGTAGCCACGGTGGAAATACTCCAGAGCTCGGTCAGCGGCTTGTTGATCGGTGGTGGACATGGCTCAGCTGCGACGGGGCTTTTTGGTGAAGCGGGAGAAGAAGGGGCTTTCCTCGCGGTCACGGCGGTTGGAGCGCTCTTTGCGTTCTTTGCGGTCGCTGCGCTCACCACGCTCTCGCTGGCGATTGTTGTTGAAGCGCTCAGCGCGTTCAAATCTCCCGCCACGTTCAGCCTTGCCGGGGTAGGAAGACGTGTTTGCGGAGCGGCGGTCGCGCACGCGCACGGAGGGGCGGCTTTCGCTCTCGGATTTCTTGTCTTCGCGCACATTGACTTCATACCCACAGATGGAGCAGGTGGAGAGTCGCTCCAGCAGCTGCGGTGCCATCTCGGGCGATACTTCGATGAGCGTGTGCTTCAGGAAAATACGGATATCGCCCACCGTGCCCTTGGGGGCGCCACCCTCATTGTAGAACAGGCCCGCGACGTCTTTCGGCCGCACGCCGATGAGTTTGCCGCCGTTCATGAACAGGGTGGTGCTCTGTTGCAGACTGCTCCAGTCGTTGCCCTTTTCGGTTGCCGGGGCCTGCTCTCCTTCGTTGTTGTCGCGCTTGCCGTAGCGGCTGGGGCGATCCTCCGGGATGGCTTGCAACTCACAGCTGCCCTTAGCGACCAGCAGGTTGAACATGGCTGCCATCAGCTGCTCTGCCGGCAGGTCGATATCGCGCAGTTCGTCGGGCAGTTCGGTGGCTTTGGCCGCCTGTTCCAATATGTCATCCACCAGTGCTTCTCGGCGGGCCTCTTCTACCTGCACAGCCGTCATCACTTTTTCTCGCTGCATACGTGTGCCGATGAATCGCTCGATGCGGGCGAGCAACGAAAAGTCACGACGTCCGATGAAGGTGACGGCTTTGCCCTTGCGCCCGGCGCGAGCCGTTCGGCCGATGCGGTGCACGTAGTCCTCCGGGTCACGGGGCAGCTCGAAGTTGACCACGATGTCGACATCATCTATATCCAACCCTCGGGCGGCGATGTCGGTGGCAACCAGTACGTTGAGGTTGCCGCGGCGGAAGGAGTCCATCACGCGCTCGCGCAGAGTCTGGGGCATGTCGCCGTGCAGGCGATCCACAGAGTAACCTCGGGCAAGCAGGCCGTCTACGACGTCATCCACCACTCGTTTGGTGTTGGCAAAAACCAGCCCTCGCTTCATGCGCCCCATTTCAATCAGGCGGCTGAGTACCTCGATGCGTGAGCTGAATACCACCTCATAAACACTTTGCTCGCAGGTGGGCACCGTGAGCACGGGGCGCTCGATGGTAATTTCGCGGGGGGTGTTGGAAAGTCGGTTAATAAGGGCGCGAATGGCCGGTGACATCGTAGCAGAGAAGAAGAGGGTCTGGCGCTCTGCGGGAAGCATGGCCACCACGCGGTCGATGTCCTCCTGAAAGCCCATGTCGAGCATTTCGTCCGCTTCGTCGAGTATGAGGGTGGTGATATTCTCCGAGGGCAGTTCGCCCTGTTCCATCAGGTCAATCACGCGCCCGGGGGTGCCGACTACGAACTGCACTCCTCGGCGCAGCGCTGCCAGCTGCGGGGTAAACGAGGCACCGCCGTATATAGGTACGGCAGATACTCCGTCGAGGAACAACGCTAACTTGTCTACCTCCCGGCAAATCTGTACAGCCAGTTCGCGGGTGGGTGCCAGGCACAGTACCTGCACACTGCGCAGGTTCGGGTCTATGTTTTCCAGTGCTGGTATCGAGAAAGCCAGGGTCTTTCCTGAACCAGTGTGCGAAAGGCCTACGATGTCGTGCCCTTCCAGCGCGGGGGGAATGGCTTGCTGCTGAATGGGTGAGGGGGTCTCGAAGCCGAGCACTTCGATGGCTTCTAAAATTTCCGGGCAAATACCGAGTTGAGAGAAAGACATAGACGGCGGCAAGAATGCCCGATTATTACGCAATTGTAAAGCACTTTTTATGCCAGTGTGCCCTAAATCGTGAAAAAGGGCGGGCTGCAAACTTGTCCGATGCGATGTCGGATGGGTGACATCGGCGGGGGCGGTGTTTCACTCGGCCGGGGAAATTTCGTAGGCCTGGACTTTGTAATATCGTCTGAGCAGGGTTTCTGTCACGGCGCCGTCTGTGCCGCTGGGGGAAAACTGGAGCTCGACACTGACGTTGAAATACTGGTGAGAGTCGCCGCAGCTGATGGCGAAGTACGGGGCTCCGTGTGGGAAATTGCCGACTGCTGAAGTTGGCGAGTTTTCGAGTATCCAGTCACTGACGGCGCCCGGTATGTCGTGGCGGAACAGCTCGTCGGGATTGGCGGAATAGTGAGCCGGGAATGAGAACAGCCGCAGCAGCTTGTCGTCGGAATCGCGTATGACCAGCAGCAGGGTTCCGGGGCGACCGGTGTTCGCATAGACTTCTGCCTGGTATATACCGTATTGGTTGTTAGGTTCGATGAGGTGAAATTCCGGGGTGCTGCCCAAGCGTTTGATTTTGCCCCTGCACATCTGCCCGATGGTTTCGTCTGTCGGGTTTTCTGCGAGTTTCTGCATGCGGCTGTCGATGGCGGCTATCGCGGCGTTTATGGCCTTGTGGGCGGTTTCCCGGTGCTTGGTTCCTCGCCAGGCCAGCAGCAGGTAGTGTTTGCCGGAAAGTTCCAGAGCAATGTCCGGCAGCTCTTCTTTGTCGGTTGCAGGTTCGGGGAATGGTTCCCCGGGCTTGACTGCCAGGAAGCCTTCGGGCATGGTTTCGCCCTCTGCTACCGTGCGGAATGTGGCGTGCACTGTACCGGGTATACCACCGGTGGCCGGCGGCACCAGCACCACGTGCCCTGGCTTGGTGTAGAACGTGTCGCTCTTGTCTGCATAGGCCCAGCGCGGGGCTTGCTCCAGGTACCTGGCCAGCAGTTCTTCGTGCTGGGTTTCGAGTTTCAGCAGGTTGGGTGCCGGTTCGAGAATATCGGCGCTGTGGG
>JAZNVF010000056.1:0-4970 GCA_045592685.1 Akkermansia sp.
CGAGGAGCATAGCGGTCGCCGCGATGCTATCTCTGTCTATGGGCAGGAGTCCAACTCCGATACGTGGAAGATGGCCAAAATCAACATGGCTATCCGTGGTATTTCGGCGGATTTTGGGAAACACCATGCCGATACCTTCCACAATGACCTGCACAAGACGCTTAAGGCCGATTTCATTCTTGCCAATCCTCCGTTCAATCTCTCCGGATGGGGGCAGGAAAAACTACAGGATGATGTGCGCTGGAAATATGGCACCCCGCCTGCAGGCAATGCCAACTTCGCATGGATTCAGCACATGATTCATCACCTTGCCCCCAACGGCAAGATTGGTCTTGTGCTGGCCAATGGAGCCGTTTCCTCCCAGCAAAGCGGCGAGGGTGACATCCGCCGCAACATCATCGAGGCTGACCTCGTGGAAGGCATCGTGGCGCTTCCTACTCAGCTCTTCTACAGTGTCACCATCCCGGTTACGCTCTGGTTCATTTCCAAGGATAAGAAGCAGAAAGGCAAAACACTCTTCATCGATGCCCGCAAGATGGGTGCTATGATTGACCGCAAACACCGCGATTTTTCCGATGAAGATATCGCCCGACTGGCCGATACCTTTACGGCTTTCCAAAACGGCACCTTGGAGGATGTCAAAGGCTTCTGCGCAGTCGCAACCACAGACGACATCGCCAAGCAGGATTACATCCTTACTCCTGGACGATACGTGGGTATCGAAGAGCAGGAAGAAGATAGCGAGCCTTTCGATGAGAAAATGAAACGACTCACCACCGAGCTTTCAGCCCTCTTCTCGCGTTCTCACGAGCTGGAAGAACAGATTAAGAATAACCTGAAAGAGCTGGGGTATGAAATATAGCACTTACAGTTTAGGGGAACTGACCAAAATTAAATATGGAAAAAACCAGAAGCACGTAGTTTCTGCCGACGGAAAAATTCCTATTTATGGCACAGGGGGAATAATGGGATATGCTACAGAGTACTTATACAACAAACCCTCCGTTTTAATTGGGAGAAAAGGAACTATTGGCAAAGTAAAATACGCTGACCATCCTTTTTGGACAGTAGATACTCTTTTTTACACTGAAGTAAACGAAGAAATAGTCTTACCCAAGTTTTTGTTCTATCTGATGTCTCAATTGGATTTGAATGTTTACAATGAGGGAACAACCATACCAAGTTTACGAACAGAAACCCTGAATAGGTTAGAATTTTCTATCCCCTCTCTCCCCATCCAGCGAAAAATAACCTCGATACTCTCCGCGTTGGACGATAAAATCGAGACCAATAACGCCATCTGCCGGAATCTGGAAGAACAGGCCATGGCCATGTATAAATCCTGGTTTGTGGACTATTTGCATCATAAGAGTGGAGATTTTGTCGAATCAGATACAGGACTTATTCCTAAAGGTTGGCATATTACCTCGATGAGTGAATATTTCCCGATTATGACGGGTAAAAAAAATGCTAATGTATCAACAGCACAAGGAAAATATCCATTTTTCAGCTGTTCGCAGGATATAGCATGGACAAATGGGTTTTCATTTGAAGGCCCGGCAATATTGGTAGCCGGAAACGGAGATTTTAATATTAAGCGATACTCTGGGAAGTTTGAAGCGTATCAGAGAACCTATGTGTTAATTCCATATAATCCACAATTAACAGGTTTTTTATATTATGCCATAGCCTGGGGATTATCAAAAATAACAGCAGGAGCGAGAGGCTCTGTGATCAAATTCATAACAAAAGGTAATATTGCTGATTATAAAGTAGCAGTCCCTGATAATTTAATAAATTTGCCAATCATTGCAGCAATCAATTCATTAAATGCAATTATTGACAATCTTAAAACAGAAAATCTCAGACTTACAAACCTGCGGAATACACTGCTTCCTAAGCTCATGAGCGGAAAATTGGCTGTAGAAAACTACAACCTTCCGATAAAAGGTTGATTTTTTTTGAAGTTTTTTATTATATAACATTCAGTACAAACAGTCTTGCAACAGTGTGAGCGTTGCCCCCCTCGCCCCTCACATACGAATACTCCGACGTGGAGGAAAAGGTGAGATTTCCGAACAGCGGCATTCCCCCACTTATCGAGGGAGAGCGCAGTCGACGAAATGCCCCGTCGGCAGATTGCTGCCGCAGCTGTTACTGTGGGTTCACGCGCCCGCAGTAGCTCCAGAGGGTGGGGTCGAGCTCGGCGCGGGCGGCCTCTGCCACAGCGCAGGCTTGCTCAGGGGTTTCCGTCAGGGCGAAAAGGGTGGAACCACTGCCACACATGAGCGCGGCGCGCACACCGGGCTGCCCGAGCAGCCACATCTTGGTGAACCCAAGCACGGGGAACTTGGTGAACACAGCGCGCTCAAGCTCATTGACCAATTTGATGCCGTCTACCACCTGCGGGTTGTAGTTCACGCCCTTTATGCGATGAGCACCGCGCAGCAACTTATACGCACTGGGGGTAGAGACAGCGAACTGCGGCTTGAGCAACACAATGGGGCTGCTCCACTCTGCAAGCTCGGGTACAGGGGTCACGATTTCACCGCGACCGGTGCAGCGGCTGATAACAGGGTTGAGGAAGAACGGAACATCGCTGCCAAGAGCAGCTGCCATGGTGCTGAGCTCCTCATCGCTGTAGTTAGTACCGATAGCGTTGTTGCAGGCGCGCAGGGTAATGGCGGCATCTGCCGAGCCACCGCCGAGCCCGGCACCGTGGGGTATATTCTTGGTAAGAGTTATTTTCTGCTTGGCTTTGCGGCCGTAGGCCTTCTCGAACTCGCGCACAGCTTTGATGACCAGGTTGCTCTCATCTGTCGGCACCCCGGGAGCATCGCACTGCAGGGTTGTGGTGCGCGAATTGTGGAATTCGAGCTGGTCTGTCAGGTCGAGCTTCGCCATCAGAATATCCACGTTGTGGTACCCATCTTCACGCTTGCCTGTTACACGGAGAGAAAGATTGATTTTCGCCGGTGCCGCATAGGTCGTCGTAGTGCTCTTACTCATGCACCTAGTCTACACGAATTTGGCAGTCGCGTCAACCTCCACGCGGCTTCCTCACCACTAAAATGACGTACAGATACCCAAAAAATGAAAAAAAATGCACCATTTTGACAAATTAGGCTTGCAAAAGGGTGCGTGGCGTTATATCCTCCGCTATGGCAGAAATTCAGCTTGGACTTACATTTGACGACGTGCTCCTGCTTCCTTGCCTGAGCACCATTCTTCCCGGCGAGGCCGACCCCTCTTCTCAACTCTGCGCGGGCTTCCCGCTCCGCCTGCCCATCCTCTCCGCCCCCATGGATACGGTGACGGAAGTCGACATGGCCATTGCTATGGCTCGCGAGGGTGGTCTGGGTGTTATCCACCGCAACAACCGCATCGATGACCAGGCTGCCATGGTAGCCAAGGTCAAGCGCTTTGAAAACGCAGTCATCACCAAACCGCTCACCGTTACGAGCGACATGAGCCTGAGCCGAGTGAAAGGTATCATGCTTGAAAACGGTTTCTCCGGTCTGCCCGTCGTGGCCGAAGGTAACCTGCTGGTAGGTATCATCACCGGGCGCGACATGCGAGTGGTAGATGGTCACGATCTCGACAAACTCACCGTTGCCGACGTGATGACCCCCATGAGCCGACTCATCACCGGTACCCCCGCCACTACGCAGGAAGAAGCCCGCAAGATTCTCTACTCCAACCGCATCGAAAAACTTCCCCTCGTCGATGACAAAGGTTGTCTGGTCGGTTTGATTACCGACACGGACATCCGCAAGCGCGAAGCGTTCCAGGAATCCACCAAGGACGAGCTCGGTCGCCTGCGCTGTGGTGCAGCCGTGGGTCCGGGTCCGGAGTTCATGGCACGCGCCCAGGCCGTGGTAGATGCCGGTGCAGATGCCCTGTTCATCGACGCCGCCACCGGCCACACCAGCCGCGTGCTGCACGTCATCGAGAAACTGCGCGAGCTGGGCAAGCCCGTCGTGGCCGGCAACGTCGTCACACAGGACGGCGCCCGCGACCTCATCTCTGCCGGCGCCAGCGCCATTAAGGTAGGTGTGGGCCCCGGCTCCATCTGCACCACCCGCATCATCTCCGGTGTGGGTATGCCCCAGTTCACCGCCATTCAGGAGGTAGCGACCGTGGCACGTCCTGCCGGCGTGACCGTGATTGCCGACGGCGGCATCCGCTACTCGGGCGACGCCGTGAAGGCTCTGGCCGCCGGTGCCGACCTCATCATGATGGGTGGCATGCTTGCCGGTTGCGAGGAAAGCCCGGGTGCCATCGTGCACTATCAGGGCCGCAACTTCAAGACCTACCGCGGCATGGGCTCTCTGGGTGCCATGCGTGCCGGCTCAGGCGACCGCTACGGCCAGAACGGCAGCGGCAAGCTCGTGGCAGAGGGTGTCGAAGCCCGCGTACCCTACAAGGGCATGCTCGCCGACGTCATCTTCCAGCTAGTGGGCGGTCTGCGCTCCGGCATGGGCTACCTGGGCGCCAAGAACCTGCAGGAGCTGCGCGACCACGCCCGTTTCGTGCGCATCACCGCCGGTGGTCTGCAGGAAAGCCACCCGCACGACGTCACCATCACACAGGACCCCGGCAACTACAGCCGTTAACACAGGGCTCTTCTTGTATTTTTGCAAGCCTGCCACCAATAAGGTGGCAGGCTTTTTTTTCCGGAAAGCGAACCTGATTTCCGAATCTCCGTGCGGCGCCGACAGAGAGCCGGGACACATGTTGACTGCCTGCGTCTCTTTGGCTACAGCCGGAAATATTACATCGCGTTCTCGGAAAGTTTTACCGACAGACCCGAAACAGCGTGTTGCCTCAAAAAAACAGTCACCGAAAAGTGGATGCCTCAAAATTGCGGTCACCGAAATTTTAGCGGATAATTGGCTAAAAAACAAGGCAAATCCACCATTTTTCTGCCCCAAAATGACAGCGAGCGTAGCAAGTCGGCGTTTTGGGAC
>JAZNVF010000057.1:0-48458 GCA_045592685.1 Akkermansia sp.
GACTCGCTACGCTCGCTGTCATTTTGGGGCAGAAAAATGGTGGATTTGCCTTGTTTTTTAGTCAATTATCCGCTAAAATTTCGGTGACCGCAATTTTGAGGCATCCACTTTTCGGTGACTGTTTTTTTTGAGGCAATACGGGGATAAAACGCGACGCAGGCGCCCCTCCCCCCTCGTGTACCCGCTTATGTTCCCGCTCCCGGCGTCCCAGAGCCCGCCACGGCGACGCTGAGCCTCCGTGCTCTGGCCGGTCTGGCTGCTCGTCGCTGCCGCAAGTCTTCTCGGGAAGTCTGGGATTTATCAGCACTTGCGTCTCTCAGAAAAAATCTCTGGGACACATGTGGGATGAGAATTGTCGACCTTTTTTATGCTTGATTTGCGGGTAAAAAAAGGTACAATAACGGACGTCGCTATGAAAAAAATCTTTTCTCTTCTGAGTGCCTGTTCCGTCATGGCTTCTGAGCCGTTGGTGCAGCCTTATAATTATCAGGTGCTCCTGTCATTCCCCGAGCCGGTGGTCGCAACGAGCGCGGTCGAGGCTCCGGAAACAGCCTCTGCCGAGCAGCGGGGCGTGCACACACTGCGCATAACGGGTGATGAAAAGCACACCCCCCGGCCGCATTGGCGTGACCAGAATGAGTTGTGCCTTGATATCGTGCGCGGCAGCAGTTGCCGCACGCCGTACAAACTGACGTTCCCCGCCGGTACGCGTTACCTGGGCGGCGAGGAGATGAAACCGCGTGAATTCAGTTTTCGTATTGCCCCGGACTCCCTGACGGGTCAGGCGCTGCCAACGGCGAAAGGTATGGCCGTGCTGGTGACAACATCTCATCATACAACTCGCGAATCTCTTGCATTTTCATCGACCACTCCCGTGAATTATGAGTTCCGTCGAGTGAAAAAATCTTTCTGGAGCGGTAAAAAATACTACGGTCGCCGTGTGGCGGCCACGGTTGAGCCGGCTCGCGTGTGTGACGGTATTTCCGACACAGGTCTGCGACGCCTGGCCGCTGAGGGAGAGCAAGTCTGGTGCCGACTGAAAATGAATGCCCCGCTGCCCGGTCATGTGCTGGTGCGTCCTGTGGAGGAATTGCCCGATGGCGAGGATTGGGCCTTGCTTTATACCGGTAGCGCTCAGTCGGGTATCCACTCCGGGGAGGCGACAACCTTTGAGGTGTGCAATGACTTGCTCACCGGTCTGAGTGTGAGTGCTGCGGCAGAAGGGAGCGGCGAGCTGGAAATGCAGCTGCGTTTTGACCGCCCTGTACCGCAGGCCGACATTCCGCGCCTGTTCTCGCGCCTGGGCTTCAGTGTCGAGGGCGAGGGGCATGTGACAACATCGGCCGATGGCCGTGAGCGTACACTCGTGGTGGATGCCACACGCACGCTGCGCTTTCGCTACGCCGGGGTGATTCCCTACACGCCGTTCACTGCCGCGCGGGTTTCTTGGGGCACGGAGGCAGAGGATGAATGCCCTCTGGCCTATGTGGGTGGCGGTATGGCCTGCGGGCTGCGCATGCGGGTGAGTGGGGTGTTGCCGGCGGTGGTAGATGTCACGGTGCCGGCCGGCACGACCGTGGCGAATGGCGCGGCGCTGCGCCGCGACCATGTGCACCGAATAGCGCTGAACCCCGCCTGGCCGCAGTTACTGCGGCGCGGGCAGGGGGCTATTGTGCTGCCGGTGAGTGGTCCGCACAAGCTGCGTCTTCCCTGTGCCAATCTGAGCTATGTGGATGTCACCCTGCGCCGGGTTGCGCCGGAGCGTGCTGAGCAGGTATTCCGCGAGGCGCCCTACGACAGTCGCCCGGTGGCAGCCTGTCGCTATGAATACCGCACGGCTCGCTCTCGGGTGAGCAAGGATATTGCTCACAAAAGCAGCCGTACCCAGGCTGAGAATGAGCTGGAGAGTGCCGAGTCGATTCTGGAATCACAGCAGGAAGACCGCCGACGCTGGCTGGTCTCTGCGCAGGTCTGGCCCACCCGCCGCTATGAGTTGCAGCAGGTTGCCATGTTCCGCAGTGCGGAAATGGTGCTAGACCTCGATACCCTGGCCGGCTCTCGCCTGACCCCGGGTATGTATGTGCTCACCGTCAGCACAAAGTCCAATCAGCATGTGCAGCATGCGCTGGGGCTTAACGGTGCCCGGGCCGATGCGCTGGATTTTGAGCTTGATATCCCGCTACTGGTAACGGGGCTGAATGTCATCACTTCGCCCACCGGTGTGCTGGTCACTCGATTCGAGGATGGGCAACCGGTGCGTGGGGCAACCCTGAGCCAACGGGTGCGCAAGGGGAAAACGCATGAGCAGGCGTATGAAACAAAAGCCATCCCGCATGGCTTCCTGCAGCAGCGCGGCTATGGGCAGATTTTGACTGTCCGTCAGGGAAATGATGTCGCTTTTGCCCGGCAACCTTCATACCGTGAGCCGGAATCCCGCGATACCAAGCAAGGGTATCTTTTCACCGACCGTCCTCTCTACCGCCCCGGTGAGACGGTGTACCTGCGCGGTATGCTGCGCTCGGTGAGGGATGGTCTGCCGCAGTTTACTCAGCACCGCACGGTTGGGCTGAGCGTTTGCCGCCCGAATGGCGAGACTCTCTGCACGCAGCAGCTTCGCTTGAGCGATTGTGGCGCGTTCGAGGCTGAGGTTAAGCTCCCCGAGGGGGAGGAAGACGTGACGGGCGACTATACCGCTTGTGTGACTTGCGGTGAGGATACTCTGTGTAGGGAAGATTTGAGCTGTCAGGTGTACCGGCGGGATGCCTTCGAGGCTACTCTTACGGCCACGGTGGCGAAGGTGGCTCCGCAGGAAATGACGCTGGAGGTTCAGGCAGATGACTATAGCGGGGTGCCGCTGGTTGCCGCTGCTGTTGAGCTGAAAGTCGGTGAACAGATGCACCGCGTGGTGACGGATGCCGAGGGGCACGCCCGCTTGCAGCTGCCCATGCTGCCCGAATGGCTGAAAGTCGGCGAGCTGAGCGTGAGCGGTAGTGTGTGTAACGACCGACAGGAATATGTTGTGCTGCCGGAGCAAAAACTGACATTCAGCCCCACGGATTTTCGCATTCGCTGCGAGCAGGGGCGTGTGTATGTGACGGATGCCGCAAACGGTACCCCTCTTGCTCGTGAGCAGCGCTTGACGCTGAACTATATCCGCGAGCAGCAACTGCCGGTAAACCCGAAAGCCGCTTTTTCGCTCATGCGCACCGAGCGCCGCACCCTGCGCAGCCGCGAGCTGGTGGTGCCGGCAAATTGTGCGCAGGGGGTGCCCTTGCCATCGGATTGCACCGGGTTTTCGGGCGATATCGTTCTTGCCGGGGTGGATACCGCTGGGCGCAGCATTGAGCTGAAAGTGGATTCCTTCGCAAGTCATGATTCGAGCGGCAATATCCCCTTGCAGGCAGAGGGACAGACGGAGGGCGTGAAGTTGAGCTTCCTCTCGCCCTCTGAGGGGGTGGCTCATCTGTTCATCGGCTGTGGGGAGCGGCTGCGCCATGTGCGGCAGCATGTGGGCAAAGGTTCGCAGTCGATTGATATCACCTTGCAACCGTACGAGGAAGGGACGGTGAGCGTGTCGCTCGTGCTGCCCTCGCAGGGAAATCTGTTCTGCGGAGCGATTGAATGCTATGTGCAACCGCAGCGGCAAGTGCTGGAGATAGAGCTGCAACTGCCGCAGGGGGAAATTCGCCCGGGGAATACCGTGCAGCTCAGTGGTAAGGTGAGCGCAGCAGGTAACCCGACAGTGGCAGAGGTCACCCTCTATGCGGTAGATGTCGGCATGCTCTCGGTAGCTCCTTATAGTGAGCCTGACCCCGGGCGGTTCTTTGCCGAGCGCCCGGCCTACACTTTTGCGCCCGAGCGGGGGAATTCGCACGAGCCGGAAATCAGCCCGGACATGTTGCCGGGGGTGTGGCGTGGCGAAGTGTGGCGTGGTGCTGAGCGATGGCTCACCCATGGTGCGGCTGCCTGTGAATGGGGGATGATGACCGGCGGGTTACGCAGCGGCAGTGGGGCGATGTTCGGTGACGGAGAGTATATGGTGTCTGATGATGAGTTGCCCCCCTGGCTGATGTCTGATGGCGAGGACGGGTGTGCCCCCAAACCGGCGCCTGTTTGCCCCATAATGACCGGTGGGCAGGAGCCTGCCTCGGCTCCGAGGTTGCGCACCCATTTCGCTCCGGTCGCGGTGTGGAGAGGGGCTTTGCGCACGGATGCCGAGGGGCATTTCTCGGCAGAAGTGACCTTGCCCGATACGCTGACCACCTACCGTGTCTTTGCCGTGGCGGCAGATAGCAGCGGGCATCGCTTCGGCACGGCTGTCGGGGAGTTTACGGTTAAGCTGCCGGTGATGATTACGCCCGGCATGCCGCTCTTTATGAGCACGGGAGATGTGCTGCAACTGCCTCTATCCATCACGAATGCCACGACTGAGGCCGGCACCTGGAGTGTTACCATGCAGGGCTGCTCTACCCCGCAACAGGTCGAGCTGCCCGCCGGTGGCAGTGCGACTCTTTACTTTGAGGTAGCCCCCACGCAGGAGGGAGAGTGCTCCCTGCAGTGGCAGGCTGTCGGCAAACCGGGGACAGATGCCGTGCAGGGCAGTTGCAAGGTGCGTTTCCCCGCGCCGCAGCTCAAAGAAGTACACCACCTTGATCTGCAACCGGGGCAGGCGCCCCTGGCGTTGAATTCTCTCTTTGCTCCCGAGGTCGCTCAGTCTGAGCGCGCCGAAGTGCAGGTACTGGTATCGGGGAGCCCCTTGCTGAACCTGCGTGGTTGTATGGATTTCCTGCTGGAGTACCCCTACGGCTGTACGGAGCAGCGAGCCGCTGCGCTGTTGCCCTGGTTGCTCTATGATGAGTTGGCTCCCTTCTGCCCGCAGCTGGCGACCACGCCACGCCAGGAGGTGCAGCAGGTGGTCGAGCGCGAGATTGCCACCCTCTTTGCCCGCCAATGCCCTGACGGCGGGCTGGGTTACTGGGTTCGGGGGGAGCAGGGCAGCGGCTGGGCCAGTTGTTACGCTGCTCTGGCACTGACCGTGGCTCAGGAACGCGGTTACAGTGTGCCGCAGGACAAGATGGGGCGTCTGCTGGCTTTTGTGGACAAGGTATCTGCGAGCGAGCATTTGCTCGATTCAAAGCTGGCCGCCGCTCGGGCATTGGGGCATAGTCGTACCCTGCGCCGCGAACTGCTGCGCCGACTGCAGCAGGAAGAGAAGCGGGAGCGCCCCGGGGCATACGGTGCAGTGTTGCGCCTGCTGCTTGCCGTGCATGATTCCGGGGCTGATGTGGCCGCACAGTTCCGCAAGAGCCTGTGTACCCTGGGCCGTGATTATCGTCATCCCCGCACGACGGATTCGACCCTGCTGCTGCTGGCTCTGCACGACTATTCCCGCCGCCATAGTGCAAAGGCCACCGGCACCGCCTTGCTGGTGAATGGTGAGCGTGTGGAGGTGGGGCACAAACTCACGGAGCTCAGCCTGCCTGTTGCTGCCACACCCGCGCAGCTGTCCACTACCCTGGCAGCTGAGGGCGGTTGTGTCTATGCCCTAGTGCGTGCCAAAGCTCTGCCGCAGCAGCGGGATTTCCCGGGCGTGACGGAAAAGGGGCTGCAAGTCACCCGTGTGTATGAAGTACAGGGGGCTGACGGTAACTGGCAACCCGCACCCGCTGAGTTACGGGTGGGTGATGTGGTGCGCGTAACCCTCACATGTGCCAAGGTGGCAGATGCTCATGAATACCTGGTGCTGGAGGATTACCTGCCCGCCTGTATGGAGGCTATCAACCCCGCCGTCCCCTCTCAGGCCGCCGGGCTGCAACCTATTCCGTGGAGCTCTGCTTTCGACCACCGTGAGTACCTGGCCGACCGTGTGCGTGGTTTCTGCACCCGCTGGGCTGACCGCAGTCTGCTCAACATGACTTACTACGCCCGGGTCAAACGTGCCGGTACGGCAACAGCTCCACCCGCACAGGCTCAGTTGATGTATGAACCGCAGGTCTATGGCCTGTCCCCGAATCAGACGGTTACGGTTATGAAAGATTAGCGCCGCCCCGTGGGGTCACCCCTTCACATCGCCTATGCGGATAACCGGCAGGGGAGCCGGAGCGGTTCCCAGCCAGTCGAGGTGGGTGGTGGTGATAAAAATCTGTGAATCTGCCGGAAGTAGGTTCAGTAGTGCCTTGCGCCGGTTGGGATCCAATTCGCCGAAAATGTCATCGATAAGCAGTATGGGAGCTCGCCCGATTTCTACCTGTAACAACCCGGCTTGTGCCAGTACCATGGCCGTCGCCAGGGTGCGTTGCTGCCCTTCAGACCCGTAATCTGCCGCAGAAACTCCGGCAATCTGTAGTGAGAAGTCATCCCTGTGTGGCCCCATGGTTGTAAATCCCAGTCGCTCGTCCGTTGCGGTGCTTTGTTCCAGTGCCTGCTCAAGCGGTAATTCCGTAGAGGGGGTGTAGCAGAGCCTGACTTGCTCTGCTCCGTCCGATATGCGGGTGTGGTATTCGCTGATATGCGGGAGCAGCAGCGTGAGCAACTGGCGTCTCAGGGTTACGAGCACCTCGCCGTAGCGACTGAGTACGGCCGCATAGCTGCGCAGAGTGGCGGCGCTGTGCCGGGGATTGCGTAGCAGCAGGTTGCGGCTTTTAAGTGCCTTTTTGTATTCCCGAAGTGCACTGCGATAGCCCGGGTGCCACTGTGTGCCCAGGAAATCCAGGTAGTTGCGCCGCTCATCAGCTCCGCCGGTCACCAGCGAAATATCTCCGTTACCCAGCCACACGACCGGTAATGAATCTGCCAGGTACTCGTTGAAGTCGCGCCGTACCACTCCGTTTACCTGCATGTTGAGCTTGCGATTCTGCCAGGTGATACGGCGTGTGTCGCTCTGGGTGGTGAGCGATATGCCGAAATCGCTCTGCCCGTGCATGGCGAGCCGGTCCAGTTTGTGAGCTCGGGGCGTATGCAGGGTGAGCGCAAAACATATAGCTTCCATCAGACTGGTTTTTCCCTCGGCATTGTTGCCGAAAAGCAGCGCGCCCTCAGCCGGAATGTCCCAGTTGAGGGCTTGGTAGCACCTGAAGTGCCGTAAGCGCAGCGTGCGGAGCATGTGCTCGGAGGCTGGGGGAAAAATCAAGGTTGCAGGGGCAGCGCCTTGATGGCATCCATAATCTTGCGACCTATAGCAAGCTGAGCGTCTCGCCCCTTGGCTTTTAATTCTGCCTCCGTCAGCTGAATGGGATCTCCGATACTCAGAGTGATGGGGTGCAGCTCAAGTTTGCTGCGGTGCGGGGGTAGACAGTCGTACGCACCTTCGATACGGATGGGCTGCACGGGTACACCTGCCAGGCGTCCGAGTATCAGCCCGATGCCGGGCATGGCATCATGAATCTGCCCATCTTCGCAGCGTGACCCTTCGGGGAAGATGATGATGCTCTCTCCCTTTCGTACAAGCCGCAGGACTTTCAGAATACTGCCTGGGTCCGGTTTCTCCTGATCAATGGGAATAACATTGCAATACGGCAGACCGAAGTTCATGATGGGGTGGTCGAGCAGGGTCTTGCGCGCCAGGAAGAACACCTCGCGCTCAAAGAGCTGCCCAATCATGGGCGGGTCGAGGAAACTTTGATGGTTAGCCACGTAGATACAGGGGCCGTGCTCAATGAGCTTCTCCCGATTTATCACTTTGACGTTGAAGAGTGCTTTTGCAGCGGCCTTCGCCAGTGTGATGATGCCGAAGTAGATGAGGTTCATCTTGTATTCCATACCGAAGGAGTGTCTTTCGTTTCCCTGTCTCAGATTTTGCTTTTGATGTCAGCTACAATCTTGGCAACAACCTGCTCGATAGAGAGGTCAGAGGTGTCTACCAGAGTTGCATCGTCCGCCATAGTGAGGGGTGCGCAGGCGCGGGCAGAGTCCTTGCGATCACGCTCTGCGATGGAGTCGGTAAGCCCCTGGGCTGCACGGCGGGCGGCACGTACTTCTTCGGATGCGGTTACGAAGTATTTGAACGGGGTGTCGGGGAAGACAACTGTGCCGATATCTCGCCCCTCCATCACGACGGGTTCTGTGGTGTTATACTCGCGCTGCTTGGCAACGAGAAGAGCGCGCACCTCGGGAATGGCGGCTACGACGGACACATTGTCATTCACGGCAGTTTCCGTCAGCTCGCTGCTCAGCACTGCACCTCGGCACATGACCGTTGAGTTTGCTCCATCTTTACCGAACGAGAGCGGAATATCTGCCAGAAGCTCTTTCACGGCAGCCGTATCTGCCGGATTTACTCCCTGCTGCAATGCGTACCAGGTGACAGCGCGGTACATGGCACCGGTGTTGATGAACGTATAGCCAAGTTCACGAGCAATAAGCTTGGCGACTGTGGATTTACCGGAGGCTGCGGGACCGTCTATGGCAATGGCGGGAGGATTCATACGGGGGCATTATATATGTTATCAGCGCTTATGTCCAGCGAATTTTCGGCCCCCGGCCCGAAAAGCACGCTTCTCGCGGCATCTGCAGCAAGAAATAGCTTGCAATACGTGGTAGAATAGTCTATAAGTAACGGTGATACTATGAGATGCGGATTGTACAGTGTGGTGTTGGCTGTGCTGACATGCTGTGGCGCTAGTGTGGTGGCAGCCCCTGCCGGGGTGAGTGTGGAGCTGCGCAGTTGTCGCACCGAGTATCGCACACATGACAGCTCGACCAGCCCCGGCCTGTGTTGCACGCTTGAACTGGTACCTCCCGAGGGTATGCAGATGTGTGAGAGTGCGGTGCTCTCCGGTGTTATCCGCGTGAAAGATGCTCGTGGCAGTATTTCACTGGCCGATTTACGGGGGGTGGAAATTGACAGCAATAATCGAGCGCTCACATCGTTCTCTCTCCGGCGCCGTCCGAGCGGTAACAAAATCGAGCTGCAAGGGGAACTTGTGGTGACGGTGGCGACGGAGCGCACAGCGCATGCCACGCTTTCGGTTGATATGCTTGTTGCCGGTGAGTTGAAACTCAGTGATACCGTGGCCGTCAGAACAACTCCGTCCCGTCTCAATAGTTCAACCCGTAATCGGGAAGGTGGCAAGATTCGGCGCGCAGAACTCGGCCTTTCCTGCCCGGAGGGGCTGACAATTCGCCGTGTGGAGCGTGTTTGGTACGGTATTAGAGGTGAGGAATATACGCAGCCTGTCGAGCTCGAATCAACCGGTCGCAACGCTTACCGGATTGAGTTGTGGGATGCCAATCTCACCGAACATCTCCGTATTGTTACCGTCAGGAACCCACGGCGCGAGCGTGTCAGTTTCCGCATGCAGGTCACTCTCGGCAACGTCAGCACCAAATGAACTACGTGAATATGCGAAATTTCATCATTGCTCATACCTTTCTTGCCGGCTGTCTGGCTTTCTCCGCAGCTGCTCAGGAGCAACCTCTTCCGGTTAAGGCATCGCCGCAGAGTGTTGAGTGTTTTTTTCCGAAAGACTCAGCTGCGGTAGTGCTCTGCACAGTGCGTTTGCACCTCTCGCCGATGCCCGGTTGTTTTGTACGTGTTCGGGCTGAAAATCTCAGGCCAGAGCTTCCCCTGGTAGCAACAGATGCTGCCGGGAACAGGCTTGAGGGTAAGTTCCGCGAGTGGGAGCTGTGCTATGATTCTGCTGCAAATTGTGTGATTGCTGTCTATGATTTCAGTAAGCGCCCGGAGGGAGACGAATTGCGGGTAGATTGCTCCGTTGATATCCCTATGTCGACTGAACAACAGGTGCATGAAGCGGTTGAGTTTACTCCAGCCCAGAATCATACCATCACCGCCGGGGGGCATACTTTTTACCTGCGACCGGCCGACACGGCGGCAGATGACCCCGATAATACAGTGTTGCTTATTGAGTACCTGAATCACCCTGATATAGCAGATTTTTCCATTCAGCAAGAGGATGGTACTCCGGTTCAGCAGGAGATTGTGGACGGTTATCTCAATCCGGAAACCAAGCTTGTGAGTACAATCTGTATACTCAACTCGCGCAGTGAGAAGTTCCGCTTCGTTTTGCGCACATATAAAAACTGCGACAAGGTGCAGGTGCCTGTTAAGTTTACGTCCTCTATTGGGCGTTGATAATCGGGTGCTCTGATTTTACGGGTTGTCCTGAGTTTTGTTTGTAGGTGGAATATTCGCCCGAGCGAAAATAAACGCTGAGTAGTCGGTGCCACTCAGCGTTTATTGTAGATGATTCGGCTGTTATTGTCTTATTTACGGGGGCGACGGCGAGCGGGTTGCTCGGGCTTGGTAGGGGTAGGTGCAGCTGCACCCTTGGGGTACCAGATGGAGTTGTCGCTTGTTACCACCACAAATCCCTGTTCCAGCAGCCAAATCATGTCTGCTGCATACGGGGCGTAGGCATCGGAGGCAGCCTTGCGGCTCTCTTCATCCGTGCCGGCAGGTACGCCGGAAAGTTCGGCAAACATGGTCTCAACTTTCTCCCCGGAGTGCTCCTTGCTCCAGTTTACGATAGCCATCATGCGGTCTGCCAGTACAGTGTCTGCCGGTATGGCTCGCACGCGGCTGGGACCGGTGAAGTGATTGCCCTGCCACTTGTAAATGGGCATGTGGTGGCGCGCAAGTCCGTGACAGAGGTTCGGGATAAGCATCTGTGGTGAGCGGCGAGTCTTGTCGGAAAGAATAGCCAGATGTGCAGCCAGACCGGGAGAGAGCACCTTGCGGGGCGTTGCTCCGTTTACGAAAACCTTGTCCACCTGCTCATATACCTTGCTGTAGTAATGAGCCGTAAAATCAGCCTCTACGGCTTTGGCATCCTCCAGCACAACATCGTCGGCTCCTTCTCGTGTGGGTTTCCACACTGTTTTTTTGCCGGCGGCTGCCAGCCAGGACTGCACGGCCTCCTCGTCGCGATTGAGCGAAATCTTGTTCTTGAACGCATCAAGGGGCATGTTGCTGTAGCGTGAGCGATACAGGTTCATCAGCGCGGCCTGATAACCGTGCCAGTTAACCGGGCCTATGACCTCACCTCCAATCTGGCAGGTCGCTATGGCGGTAAAGTTGCCTTTGGGTGCCTCTGTCTCTACTTCTTCTGCTGTGTAAAGCTCACTGAACCATGGGGCAGACCACAGGTAGCTCACGGCTTCGCTCTCGGTAAGCCAGCAGGCCCCGTCTCCCTTCAGGGAGTGTATAATCATGGGGCCATTTTCGAGCTTCATGAACACAAGGTCATAGCGCTCCTTGCCGGCAATGACGATGCAGGAGAGATCCAGCAGGGGGAGAGCCCTCTTCTGCTTGGCGATTTCTTTACTGAACAACTCCAGTATGGCATTCGTCGGGCGAAGCTCCACGCGGAAACCTTCTGCCGGTTGAGGTAATTCCCGGCGGGGGGCTTCATCTCGCCCGGTACGGCGATCGCGCCCGGTACGCGGTGCTCCCTTGCGGGGGGCGCGTTCTCCGCGTGCGGTGGCGTCATCCCTGCGGGGGCGGGAATCTCGGCGGTCAGTGCTGGGTCTGCGGGGTGCGCTGCGGCGTTCGGTGCGCTCGGCGCTATGCATCCTGGGCAGGGTCGGTGCAGTATCGGCACCCGGTTTGGCCCAGGCGGGGCCAAACTGGAAACCGGTCAGCTCGGAAAGGTCAAAGGGCGTGTTGCCCCCCTGTGTGCTGTCTTCCATATAAATTGATTCAGTAAAAAAATCTGTAACTGTCGCTAGAGTACCGCTAAAATCGGCTGATTGCAACCTTTTTTTGCATGTAACGTGCGAAAATCGTTCTTTTGTTCATGTTTTCGGCTCTGAAGCGGCGGGTTCAGTGCATTTCTTCGTTAAATTCCACGCCTACCAGGCAGATATCGTCATCCTGTTCGGGGTTATGAGTGAAGCTGTGCATACCTGCGAGCGCGAAGTCGAGCATTTCCTTAATATTCTGGGGTGAGCTCTGTTGCAGGCTGTCCATGATTCGGGCTGCCCCGATTTCCTCTCCGGATTTGTTGCGGGCCTCTATCAAACCGTCGGTGAAGAGCATGAGCATCATTCCGGGTTCGAGTGCGATGTCGCTTTCGCGGTACGGGCTCTGTTCGAGCAGGCCGAGGGCGGGAGAGCGGCGCATGAGGGGCTGGAAGGCTTTGCCGTCAGCTCCCAGTATGATGGGGGCGGGGTGTCCGGCCGTGGTGATGGTCAGGCGGCGTGATTGTAAATCGAAATACACATAGCAGGCCGTGGTGAACATGGTCAGATTCGCCCGGTCGAAGATACCCCAAAGCTGGCGATTGAGGTTTGAGAGAAAGAGGGAGGGGGTATTTGCCAGGCTTGCGAACTGCTCGAGCAGTCCGCGCAGCATAGAGGCAATCAATGCTGCCTGAACCCCGTGACCCATGACATCGCATATCAGCATGCCCACACCGCTTTCGCCTACAGGGAAGACTTCGAAGCAATCTCCCGCCACGCCTGCGCAGGGGCTGTATATATGGTGAAATTGAGCCTTTCGGCGCAGGTTGCCCTCTTCGTTCTGCCACTCGCGCGGTGGGATACGCTGTGATTGCAGGGCAAACTGAATCTGGCGCGCGAGGTTGATTTCTTTCTCCAGTGCGCGGGTTCGCTGATCCAGCTGCTCAGCAAGCCGGCGATAGCGCTGTTGGGTTTCCACCAGTTCCGTGACGTCTGATGATATGCCTACGATGCCTTTGACGGTGCCGTCGGACGCATACCATGGGAACTTGGAGAGGCGACACCACGAACTTTGTCCACCCTTCCAGCTTTCCTTGTGAATACGGTTGGTGATAGGGGTACCGGTACGCATGATTTCGAGCTCTTCCTGACGGGCGATGTCTGTAGTGTCGTCGGAGAAGAAGTGAGTATCTTTGCGCCCGATGAGGTCGGAGGGGGTGCGCACGCCCATTTTGCGGGCAGTTGCCTCGTTAGCCATCACAAAACGCGACTCGCGGTTTTTGTAGTAGATATTGTCGGGCAGGTGGTTAATGAGATTGCGGAAGAGGTCGCGGTCCTCCATGGCATGCAGGTCCGCCATTTTGCGGCGCGTGATGTCAACCCATACGCCCACCAGCTGAATCGGTTTCTTATCGGGGCCTTTTTCTACCAGGCCGTTAACGCGAATCCACCTCCAACCGCGTGAGCGCTGGTTGAGCAGGCGCACTTCCACGCGCAGCGGTGCTGCGGTGGGGCGATCCAGGTAGCGCTGTACAGCATTGATGAAGTAAGCGCAATCTTCCTCGTGAATCGTCTGTTCCGGCAGTGTGAAGATGTTGGGTGCAAACTCCCGCACCGGCAGCCCCATCATACGCATGCACTGCTCGGTGTAATAGATGTCTCCCGTCTCCAGATTCCAGCAATACACGCCCTCTTCTGCGGCTCGAAGGGCACGGCGCACCAGTCCCCAGTTGAATACTGCCGGTACGGAACGCCGAGAGGGGCTGTTATCTGCATCGTGGCTCATCATCATTATTTGTACGCCATTACCCGGCACATTTCAAGCCAAATCTTCGTTACCTGTGACTTTTCCCGGGAGTTTTCGTCGGTCGGCAACATGCCCGGAACATATTTTCTCATATAATCAGGGGGGGCGGAGCTCGCTGTTAGCGAAACGACTTGACTTTGATTTCAGTATCTGGCAATATGGGGGCAGAAACAGCTGCGCGAATTTCCCGCATGCCTTTTTTTACTCCGAATTACTTACATAAATAAATACCATGAAACCGCTCGCTTATTTGACGTTGCTTGGCCTTTTTGCCTGCACCCCTATGGTGTTCGCTCAGGAAGATGCAGCTCCCGATACAACAGAAACGGCTGCTGCTGAAGAAGAAACAAGCGCCGAGGAGGAACCTCAGGTTGATGAGAAGGCTCTGAAGAAAGCCGCTAACCGTTATTGGCAGACCAAGATGCTGCGCAAGAAAAAAGCGGTTTCCATTCTGAAGAAAGTCAAGGACAAGAAGTCCGGCAAGAAGGCCGGTAAGCAGCTTGTAAAGCTGTTCAACCTGGACGGCAAGAGCAAGAAAACTGCACCGAAGCCCGAGGATAGCGAGTTCATGGAAGCTGCTGAGAAGCGATTCAGTTCCCACATCGAGAAGCTTAACGAGAGTATCGAAGCAGAAAAAGAACGAATTTCTGAACTCGACAGTACCGCCATGGGGCGCCCAGGCGAAGATTCTGATTCACCGATGAATGATGATCTGAGCAAAGGCATTGAAGCTGCGCTCAATTAAGCATGATTTACTGGGATAACAATGCAACAACGCCTCTTGCACCTGAAGTGCTGGAGGCGATGTTGCCGTTTCTGAAGGAGACTTATTTCAATCCTTCGGCTGCGTATGCACCGGCCAGGGAGGTGAGTCGGGCCATTGAGCAGGCCCGGGAACAGGTCGCTGCTCTGCTGGGGGCAAGCCCGGATGAGATTATATTCACTGCCGGCGGAACGGAGGCCACGAATACGGCACTGTCTCAGTTCCGCTCTGTGTTAACTCTTACTACAGAACACCCTGCCACGCTGCGCTCGGTAAAGGGAGAAGCCGTTCCGGTGCTTTCTAACGGGCTGGCCGATGTGCCTGAGTGGAAAGAAGCTCTGCCCGGACATGATGGGGTGAGTTTCGCCTGGGCAAATCATGAAACGGGTGTTCTGCAGCCGGTGCGCACACTCTGTGCTGCTGCTGTTACGGCAGGTGCGCGAGTGCATGTTGATGTTGTGCAGGCCGCCGGCAAAGTGCCGCTCCGTCTGCATGATTACCCGATAGATTTCGCCTCGGTCTCAGCGCATAAATTACATGGGCCGAAGGGGGTAGGCTGTCTTTATGTGCGTAGTGGGACCGAGTTTCACCCTCTTCTCACCGGCGGCTCGCAGGAGTCTTACCGCCGAGCTGGAACCGAGAATGTCGCCGGAATTATAGGGTTCGGGAAAGCGGCAGAGTTGGCACAGTCGGCAGCGAGTGAGATAGCAGCCACAGCAGAGCTGCGAGCTCGTTTCGTACAGGCGCTCAGAGATGCCGGAATTGAAATCGCCGTAAATGGCGAGAGTGCTCCGCGACTGCCGCATGTGCTCAATATGCGTGTGCCAGGTTGCAGTGCTCAGTCGCTCTCTCTCCTGCTTGAGCCTGCCGGTTTTATATGCTCCACCGGTTCTGCCTGTACGAGTGCGGAGCCGCATCCCAGCCATGTGTTGCAGGCCATGGGACTGCCGGATTCGCAAATCCGCGAGAGTCTGCGCCTGTCTCTCAATCGCTATACTACCCCCGACGAGGTAGACCGCGCCGCTGCAATTTTCATAAAGGTCGTCAGAAAGGTGCGTGATGTTCAGTCGACCATTACCGGTCCGGTGATGGTATATCGTTGAGAATTTGCAGAAAATTGCGCTTATGCAGAGGGAAGATAATCTGCTCCACTCGCTGAAACACCTTTGCCTGAGCGCGCCGCTTTTTCTGCCTTTGCTGGCGGTGGTAGGCAGTTTGCTTGGTGGGCAATGGTGGTGGCTGACCGTGGCTGTGCTGCTGCTGACTCATACTCTCAAGCTGTGGCGGCAGCTCGTTTGCTCATTGCTGTGTGCCGGTATCGCCTTTTTGCATGCTGATATACAGCAGCGTAATCGAGAGAGCCTTACTGAGCAATTGCATGCGAATGGTTATGTGTATCTGGAAGGTACAATTGAGCGGAACTTGTCCCGAGGTTGCATCCTTGATACCGGTCCATTCGGAACCCGCGTCGTACTTCGTGGCAATATTCCCGGTACAACCGGCGACCGCCTTGCAGTATATGCAGAGCCGAGAGATATTCGCCCCGCACCGCTCAGGGGAATGTTCGACTCTTCTACCTGGATGCGCAGTCAGGGGCTTGCCGCAGATTTGCAGATTCAGAGTGCCGAGTTTCGCGGCATGTCGTGCTCAGTACATGCCCTGAGGGGGATGGCAGAATCCGTACGTCGGCACCTGTTGCAAAACCTCATGCCACCCGGTACAGAGCATGATTGGCGCCGCCAGGTGTTGTGTTCTCTTGTGCTGGGTGACAAAAGTGAGGCTGAGCTTGAAGTGATGAATATCTTCAAGCGGGGAGGGTGTCTGCATGCGTTTGCCGTGAGTGGCCTGCATGTCGGAATTGTGAGCGGTTTGTTGTACTTGCTTGGCTACAGGCTCAGACTGCGACCACGTACGCTGTCGCTGCTCATTATCATTGTGGCCGGTCTGTATGTGCTGGTTACAGGATTGGCGGTACCGGCGTTGCGTGCATACGGTATGGTTGTGCTCGTGTTGCTGGGGCGGCAATTGTCACGGCAGGTGAGTATGCTCAATATATGGAGTTTTTTCGCTCTGCTTCTGTTGCTGATTGAGCCCTGGCAGCTCGGCAATGCCGGCTTTGTGTTGTCGTTTGCCGTGTATGCCGGCATCGGTATCGGCGTGAAAATCTGCATGAACGAAAGTCCGTGGTTTCACCCGGATTCTTATCTGCCGCGCCGTCTCTATTCTCGGCACCACGATTGGTTGTGCAAGTTTGATTACGCGCTTCGCGGCAATGTTGTGGTATCACTATCAGCCTGGCTGGTTTCGCTGCCTATTACGGCTGTGTTTTTCCATACGGTCACACCGTATAGTTTTCTGACCAATCTGGCCATAGCTCCGCTGTTGGTGCCGGTTATGGGAACCGGACTGCTGGCGGCTCTGGCCGGAGGTGTTCCGTGGTTGGGTCCCATATTGGATTGGTGTGCGCTCAAGAGTTGCTCTGTTTTGTTGGCTGTGGTGGGCTTTTTCGGGGCTCAGCCTATGGTGTTCCTGCCACTTACGGAACCTGCACCCGCAGAGTCTGTAGTCGTGGCAGACACCGGCTACGGCGAAAGTCTGGTGGTGCTTGGAAATCCGGGAGTTGTTATCAATATGGGCAGTGCGGCCACGGCTCGTTTCCGCTCTGAACCTGTAGTTTTCTTCAGTGGTCACCAACCTTCGGCTCTTGTGCAGCTGGGAGCCATTCGTGAGCAGCATGCCGCTGCTGAGGTGCTGAGGTTCAGTTGGCCGGAGCTGTGTACATTGAATTCACCAGCCGGAGATGATGCAGTGCAACATCTGACTACCTCGGCCGGTAAGTTCTCCGTCTACCCGCCACCTGAGTACCTGTCGCGCGAATTGATAAAGAATGCCACGCCGGTTGTGCTCTGGCAGCAGGTGAATGGTTCCCGGGTTCTTTATGTAGGACAGGCTGCAGCGCTCACTTACAATCGACTGCCACCATCGGAGCGCAAGGCTGATGTCCTTATCTACGGGTACAACGAAGACCTTGGCCCCGAGCTTGACACTCTGTTGAGTGACAGCGGTGTATCTCTTTGTATTCTTTTACCGGATGTACCGGCAGAAGTGGGAGCTGCCGTAAGTAACAGCGAGGTGAGAATTGTGCGGGTAAATGAATCTCTACCGCTGTTCCGCTTGCCGGAGTCTGTGTCTGCCGAAGGTTACTGAACTTGCTTCCGTTTATTCACTCTCAATGAGTAGTTTTGTCAGCCGGAGCAAAACAGATTCCAGCTCCCGGGAACCATGGCAGGGTGGGTCTGCCAGGGTCAGCAGGTCGATTACCCGCCCCAGTGCCTGTTCGGCCAGTTCTGGCGTATTGAGTTGACTGAGCCGCTCTGTTACATAGTTTTCGATTTCAGCCGTCGGGGCTGGCAACTGTGACATGCGCGCGGTGATGTCGGCCAGGTTGTTCACTATTTTTTCGGCCTCGGGTACCGCTTTATTTGCGCTGCTCCAGTCTGTTACCTGTTGCAACAGTAGTCCCAGCTCATCGTACGCCATGGCGTATTCCAGCGCAACGGCGAGATGTGCACTGCCGGGGTGTTGAGGTTCTGGCTCCGGGGCCGGTGCTTCTGCAGGCATGGCCACCGGTGCAGAGGGCTGTTCCTGCTGCTCGGCGAGCGCGAACCCTGCCAGCAGTATGGCGGTAACGGAAAGAAAGGTATGTGTTTTTTTCATGGTGTGCCGGTGTTAGTACTCAGGCAACCCGGACAGTTTCTGACAAGGTGTCCGGGAGTTATTTCGATAAGGGGGGGGATGCTGTCCTTCAGGCAGAGCTCCGGCTTACCCACGATGTTGCGGGGGCTGAAGGCGCAGCCGGTTACCGGGCGGCGAAGAGTCGGGGGCAGCCCTGGTATGGTCTGCAGGCGCTGCCCACGTGACTGCATGCCGGGTATGGAGGCTATCAGCGAGCGTGTGTAAGCATGGCGCGGGTGCAGCAGTAACTCGTCCGTCGGGGCGCTTTCTACCACGCTGCCGGCGTACATGACCTGGATTCGGTGAGCATACTGCCGTACCACCCCGAGGTCATGGGTAATGAGTATGATGGCCGTGCCCAGCTCCTGCTGGCGGGCGCGCAACAAATCCAGTACTTGCTTCTGTACTGTGACATCAAGGGCTGTTGTCGGTTCATCTGCAATCAGGAACTGAGGGCGTGTGATGAGAGCCATGGCTATCATGACGCGCTGCCGCATGCCACCGGAGAACTCGTGAGGGTACGCTTTTGCCCGCTCTGCCGGGTTGGGGATGCCGGTGCGCTCCAGTTCTTCGATGGCGAGCCTCATGGCATCCCTGCGCCGCATACCTCTGTGAATAATGAGCGGCTCTGCAACCTGCTCACCTATGGTCATGCACGGGTTCAGGCTTGTCATGGGATCCTGAAAAATCATGGATATTTTGTTGCCCCGCAGCGATGCGAGCTCGCGCTCCGACATACGCAGCAAATCCCTGCCGCAGAAAATGGCGGTAGCCTGCGGTGCTATATGAGCAGGTGGCCGAGGCAGCAGCCCCATGAGCGCAGAACATGTCACAGACTTACCGGAACCACTCTCGCCCACTATACCCAGTGTTTTACCCCGGTGAAGTTCGAAACTCACATCATTCACGGCATAGTTCACCCCGGCGCGGGTTCGGAACTCCACGCTCAGATTGTTTACCTTCAGTAATGCCTCGCTCATGGTTGCCCTCATTATATCGCTATTTCCTCACAGCGTCAATGTCCGGGTGTGTCAGACCCTCACGAATATTGAGCGGTTGCCGTTGTCACGAGAGCGCAGGGCTGACAGAGTATCATGAACTGAGGGGGAATTTGCTCAGCTCTTTCAGAAGGGAGGGTGGGCAGTTGTAGCGGGCGGAATCGAGAGATGTCTGACTGATGGTGGCACCGGCTGCTGCAAGCTGGGGCAGCAGTTCTATCGCATTCGCCACAGCCTGCGGGTTTGGGGTGTCGACAGCCTCGAACAGCAGCTCATCGCGCTCCACCATGGCATCTGCTATATAATCGACGGGCGTGCCGCGTGCCAGTAACTCTTGAGCTTTTGCCATGGCTCCTTCAGTCGGACCGTCCAGCGGGTCGGTGGCGGCCAGTACAGCTTCTTCGAGAAGGGTGCGCATGTGATCACGGTACATCGAGCGTATGAACAAGACGCCCAGCGGTACCATTACCAGCAGAAAGGGGATGCTGACGAAGATTAGCAGGGAGCCGGCGGATGGCATGAGGTTTTCCTCCTGTCTCACCTCGGCACAACCCGCCACTGCAAGTGCCGCCATACCATAGAGCAGCACACAGAGCCAGCAGAGGGAAATGAGTTGCAGGGTTCCGCGCCTGGGCCAGTATAGCAGTGCTGCTGTGCCTGTTGCTCCCCACAGTGCAGCATGTAGGGGCTGGGCGAAGGCTCCCTCGACCTGCAGCATGTACCCGCCTGCATAAAAAATCACCCCGGTGGCTATGATGGCAATGAGTTTATTCATTTCTTTACTCATAGGATGCCGGGGCGAAAGTGCTTGTTCAAGCGGAGTAGGGGGTGTTGAGCGATTTTCGGTGCGATTTACTCCGGCTTCATCACCTCGGTGATATACTCTTTCACGGCTCGGGTGATTTCACTGGCTATATCTGCTTTCGGCCGGGCAAAGGAGGGGGTGAACCAGGGGTAGCCACCCACCAGGTCGTGGAATACGGCCACTTCTCCATCACAGGTGCCGCGACCGGCGCCGATGCCGATGGTGACGATGGGGCAGACCTCGGTAATCGCCCTGGCTACGCTGTGTTTGGTACACTCGATAACGACGGAGAAAGCTCCGGCGCGTACCACGGCCTCCATGTCGCGCACGAGGGCGGCAGCCTCCTCATCTGTCTTGCCGCGCATGCGATAGCCGCCGTCTTCTTTCACCTTCTGCGGCAGCAGACCGATGTGACCCTGCACGGGAATCCCCGCCTGCGTGATGGCGCGAATCTGCGCTTCCATGGCGGCACCGCCTTCGAGCTTGACGGCATCTGCCCCCACGGCCATGAGCGCACGGGCGGTTTCGAGCGCCTGCTCAGGGGTGTCGTAGGTGTGGATGGGCATGTCGGCAACCACCACGGCATGTCGGGCGGCGCGAGCGACGGCTTCCACATGGTGCAGCATGTGGGCCAGGGTCACATGAGTGGTGTCGGGGTAACCCAGCATCATCATGCCCAGGGAATCGCCCACGAGTATCATATCCACCCCGGCTTCATCCACCAGGCGTGCAGTGGGGTAATCGTAAGCAGTCAGTTCAGAAACGGGAGCCTGCCCCTTGCGGGCAATGATGGCAGCTATTTTACTGTTCATGGTCTGGCAGTTACAGGTCAAAGGGGGTTACAGCCGGTCGCTCGGCGGGCAGGGCAGCCAGCAGCTCGCTGACGGTGAAGGTCTGTCCGGGCAGGCGCAGCTGCGGGTCGATATCGCAGAGCGGGCGCAGCACGAACTCCCGCACATGGGCGCGGGGGTGCGGCAGCGTGAGCTCAGGGGTGCTCAGTGTGATATCGTCGTAGCAGATGACATCGATATCGCAGGTGCGCGGGGCACCGTATTCGCCGGTACGCTCGCGCCCAAGTGACTGCTCGATGGACTGGCAAATCTCCAGCACCTGCCGGGGAGTGGTGCCCGTACTGACAGCTACGCAGGCATTCAGAAACAGCGGCGAGCCGGGCGGGCAACCTACCGGTTCGGTTTCGTAGAGCTGCGAGAGTCGCAAGCCGCCGAAAGCTTCCGCCAGACCGTCGCAAGCTCTCTCCAGCGTAGCCAGACGGTCACCGGTGTTGGCCCCCAGCGACAGAAATACTGTGTGTGGGGCACTCATCTTAATCGGTGAAGCCCAGTACATCCTGCATGGAGTAGAGCCCGGCGGGCTTGTCAGCCAGCCAGAGGGCAGCGCGCACAGCACCACCGGCGAAAGTCATGCGGCTGGACGCCTTGTGAGTGAGCTCTACGCGCTCGCCGTCGGTGGCATACATGACCGTGTGGTCGCCCACAACGTCACCGCCACGCATGGAGTGCATGCCAATCTGAGCCTGCGGGCGTGCACCCACCAGACCATTGCGACCATGCATTACATCTTTCTCGTAATCCAGGCCGGTCACATCGCACACCACCTCGGCCAGAGTACGCGCAGTACCGCTGGGGGCGTCCAGCTTGTGGTGATGGTGCATTTCGATGATTTCAATATCGTAATCCTTCAGGATGGCTGTGGCTTTTCGGGTGAGCCAGAAGAGCGTGTTCACGCCCACGGAATAGTTACTGGCGAAAACGATGGGAATCTGCTTGGCTGCTTCGGCAATGGCGGCTCGCTCCTCTGCAGTGTGGCCGGTGGTGCCGATGACCAAAGGCTTACTCTGTGCTATGGCTGTGGCCAGCAGTTCGGGGGTGAAACCGTGGAATGAGAAGTCAATGGCGATATCTGCCTGCTGCATGGCGGCAGCAATATCCTGACCAACGTCATGCGTGCTGCCCATTTCTGTGGCGGGGTTCAGCTCTACGGCCTGTTTCACCGCCTGACCCATGCGGCCGGAAATACCTGTGACAAGAATTTTCATGACTCCGATTTACAGAAGGTTATAGTTCTTGAGAAGTTCCGCAAGCTGAGCGTGCTTGCTCTCGGCCAGTGCCACAAGGGGCATGCGGATTTCCCAGCTCATGTCACCGCGCAGCGCCATGGCTGCCTTTACCGGCACGGGATTGCCGTCCAGACTCATGAGACCCTTCATCAGTGGGTAGTACTTCTTCTGCAGCTCCAGGGCTTTCTTTCCGTCACCGGAGAGCGCGGCATCCACCAGCGCTTTCATCTCTGCGGGGGCTACATTGGAGGTCACGGATACCAGACCCACGGCACCGCAGGAGATAAAGGGCACGGTCAGACCATCATCACCGCTCAGGATGGCAAAGTCCTCCGGCAGAGCCTGTACAAGCTGGTTCACGCGCTCCACGCTGCCGCCGGCCTCTTTGATAGCCACGATGTTCGGGCAGTCTTTTGCCAGGCGGGCTACGGTGTCCACCGCGATTTCGATACCGCTGCGACCGGGAATGCTATAAAGGAGGATAGGCAGGGAGGTGGCATCTGCAATCGCCTTGAAGTGGCGGTATACACCCTCTTGACTGGGTTTGTTGTAGTAGGGGCAGACCTGCAGGGTGCCGTCAGCGCCCATGGCCTCGGCCTCGCGGGTCATCTCTATAGCCTCGATGGTGCTGTTGGAGCCTGTGCCGGCGATGACCTGGCAGCGCCCGGCGGCAAACTCAATGGCCAGGCGGATAACCTCCATGTGCTCCTTGTGACTCAGAGTGGGGCTTTCGCCGGTGGTGCCGACGGGAACGATGCCGTCTACGCCGCCGGCAATCTGTGCCTCCACCAGGGCTTTCAGGGCCTCGGTGTCCACTTCGTTATCTTTGAAAGGGGTGACAATAGCTGTGTAAAGTCCGTGGTACTTCATAAGTTCAGGGCAATTCTAGCACATTTTAGCGAAAAGTCACGACTTTTTGCTGCAAAAGTTGCCCCAAAATGTGAACTTGTGCCCGTAAAACATGCACAGCAGGGCATGGGGCTTGCAACTGTTGCGACTGTCAGCGGAGAAAACTTTTGGCAGGACATGGTGTCATGATTCTTCTTTTGAGCGCCCGAAGAGCACCAGACACCCGCCGAGCAGAGCAACCAGGGCACCGATGGCGAGTACACCGTAGCTGCGCAAGTGCTCCCAGAGTTGTTCGCCGGCTGCTGCTGCGGTTTCGGTAGCAGTAGCCGCTGCAAGTCGCTCCGGGGAAGGCGACTGTTGCGTTGCGGGGGCAGTGGGAGCTATGGTTGGGAGCGGTGTGTCTCCTACAGGTTCGGGCGTGGCGGTGTCTTGCTGCTGCTGTGTCGGCTCGGGATTGTCTGCGAGGCGGGTTGACTGCCCGCTACCGGCAAGGGAGTCTCGCAGCAGGCGCTGCAGTTTGTTGGGATTTGCAGCGGCGTCTCCCAGCAGGCAACCACCCTCGGCAAAAATAGCCGGGGCTTTGCGGCGCTCGGACCGTGGCACATCAAAGCGAGCGGAGAGTACGGTGTTGCGTTCTCTGCCTGTCTCGCTTTCGACGTCGAAACTTACGACTTCCAATCCGGGGAAGTCTGATTTCAGGGTGTCGAGCTGTTTCTGCACGCGTTGGCAGACATCGCAGCCCTTTTTGTGGAAGAATTCAATACGCACGGGGATGGAGTCAGCCACAGGGGGCTGCGCCGATTCTTCCGGTTCATCTGTATCGCTCTCTATCTCCTGTTCCGGCAGAGGAGCGGGGGTAGTGGGGGCGGTATTTACCTGAGCTGTCGGGTAATCGAACTCATGTGGCTGAACTGACATTCCTCTGCGGGAAGAAGAGGCGTTTGCCGCAGGCAATTTGTTCTTTACCTCTTCAATCAGTCCCCAGGGCGAATGCTCGGTTGTTTCTGCAATCTCAGCGAGCAATGTTTCGAGACCGGAACGCAGTTTTTTGGGAGAACCTTTGAGTTTGAAGAATTCGGTTGTGCCTGTGCGGTATTCGTGCCAGCGGTACCAGACACTGGTCACGGTCTCGTTGATGGCAGCGTAATCACTGCGCTGCATGTCAGCCTGAAGTTTCGGGGTTCCCTCTTCTTCGTCGGGAAATTGTTTTCTCAATGATGCGAAGTGCGTGAGCAGTTCTCTCAGGCGGGGGCGGTCGCAGTCGCCGGTTCGGTAAAGCATCGAGCAACAGGCAGTGAGTGATACGATTGGGTCTGGATCTGTCTGCATGGCTTGTACCAGGCGAATGAGCGATACCGGACATGACGCCCGCCGGATGTCATTGTCGAGTAGTTTGCGTTCTCTGGTGGTGCTATACGGGGGTAAATTACCGGTGCGCGGCAGGTAAAACAACCAACCATCCATGGGCAGCAGGCAACCGGCTACGGCGCGGCGCACGGCTATGTGAGGGCTGTTGTGGTATTGTTTTGCCCATGGTTCTACGGCCTCTGCTGTCTGGGGAGCCTTGCGGAGACATTCGAGCGCGATGCGTTGAGGCTCGGGGGCTGCTGCAATAATGTCCGAAACCTGTTCAGGAGCCATGCTCGGTTTGTGGTACAGCAGGAGGTAGACTGTGTGCAGGGTGCGGAAGTCTGGGGGCTGCGCTGTTGCCTGAAGTGCGCGCTGTATTATGCCTGACGGGGGTCCCTCGTAGCGGGTGGTATCGATTTCTTCGATGATCAACCGCTCCCAGAATTCATCATTCAGCTCTATCGAGCTCAGGTACTCACGAATGGCTGCACGGTCACGCCCGGCTGTCATGAGTTCGTGAAAGGAGTTGAAGTCCTCGTGAGCAAGAAACTTGCCGGCAAATTCGCGCTCCAGACTCAGTATCAATTCAGGGCGTTCTTCTATGAGACTGTTGAGCAGGGCCGGTGACATTTGTTGCAGGCGCGCTCCGTCTATCGTTGTTACCAAAGCGGGGTTCAGATTAAGCAGTCCGGCATAGATAACCTGTTGGAGCTGTTCGTTTTTCTGTGTAGGGTTTTCCACCTCCTGCTGCAACCAGGCCACCAGGCGGTCATCACAGCCACGCCGACGGCCCTTTTCTGAATATCGGAACAGCAGGGAGCGCAGGGAATCTATCTTGTCCTGCCCGGGTAAGGTGGAATCCTGCAGCCAATCTACAAATAACTCAGCCCATTCCTTGCGTTGGCAGTAGAGGGAGGTACCCCAGGCAGACATCACCTTGTGACGCACACGGGGATCGGGATTGGCGAGCAGGGATGTCAGCACCGTTTCCACAGCGTTGCTCAGCCGGTTCGTGGTGTTGTACACGGTAGCATACTCTGACTCATAGTGGATGAGCATATCCACCTGTTCCGGTGTGAGTCGACTGACTGACTCTATGAGAGCCGGTGACATTTCTGCCTTCTGCTGTCCGAAAAGGTAGATAATGTAGGGGGCTGCTGCGGGGGTGCGCACGGCAAAATCACTCAGTTCGGCTGTGAATGACGCGGCGAGATTGCGCTTGTGCAGCACCTGCATGGCATGCAGCGCGACGGTCTCATCGTCATCCTTCATCGCTGCCAGCACAGCTTGTTGCAATTTCTTGTCGCGGATGGATGGCATGAAGCTCTCGCCCGATTGAAGCGCTCGCAGCATAGCTGCCCGCACACGCCAGTTCGGTGATGTGAGCAGCGCCAGACAAGTGTCCATGCTCATGGCTTGCTCTGTACCGGCGAGTTTTTCTGTCGGTTTGTCATCGTCGTCGTCATCGGTCTCCATGTCCGCAAGCGCTTCGAGTGCGGCAACTGCTACATCTTCATCCTGTTGCGCTGCGCAGTGATTCAGAAAGGTTATAATCTGGGGCAGGGGGGCGCAGTCGGGGGCGCGGCGGGCGGCAATCTGCAGTATATTGCGATCTTGCTCTGCCATGAGTTTCGGCATAAGGATTTTGTACGCCTGCGATTGCCCGGTTTGCAGCAGTACGTCAATAGCCACCTCGCGCACCATGCTGTCAGGTGAAGCTGTGAAATCCATCAGTACGGGCAGGGCGTCTTTGCCGCACTTACGCAGAGCTTCCAGCCCGGTGAGTATGTCCTTACGCGCGTGTGATGCCAGCAATGGTGCAATTCTTCCTGCTTCTGACGGCATGGCTGTCAGCAATTGAATGCGGTAGAGGGCGCAGCGCAGGTTATCCGATTCTTTCTCGGAAAGGTGCTGATTTGACTTCAATTCGGCCAGAAGGGTTGAAACAAGCGCTGATTTCCAGGGCTCGAAGCGCTGGCAGATTCTGCGCTGCGTGTCGGGGTCTGCCGTGCGCAGCAAAACCACAGTATCTGCCAGCTGCGCAGGTTCGGGGGCTTTCACCAGCTCTCCTATCAGTTCCTCTGCCGTTGCCCATTCCGTGAGTTCCTGCTGTACCGTCTGCGGCACCTCTGCCGGGGGTAGCCAGGGATCCAGCCCGAAATCGCGCCCGGTCACCATTTCCAGCAAATCAAGTGCGGCAGAGCGCACCCTCACATCGTCATGTCGCAAGTAGTCGAGCAAGACCCTGCGCTCACAGCTCTCGGGGTTGCTCATCAGGGCTGATATGCTCCGCAAATCATCTGCCGCTCCGCATACGGAGTGCAGCAACATGGTCAGTATAAGAGGGGATAACAGGGTAGTTGGGCGCATATTTTACTGTAAATCTGAGAGGATGTTGAGAATCTTGCTGACGACATCCTCAAGCTCGGGGCAGTTGTAATACGACATCTCTTCCAGGTGGGCAATAGCCTCATCGAGCCTGTTGAGTTCGGCGTGCACTGCCGGGTCACGGGACATCTCAGCCTGTAGTTCTTCGTATTCGCCGGCACCGATATCGATAGCCATATTTTCAAGTGATTGAGCCTCTGTCAGCAGTTCCTGCAAATCTTCTGCCACTTCTTCCGGCACTGCTGCTACCAAATCGCCGGATAAGTGTTCGGTAAGCCCCTGCACGATGGAAAGCTGCATCATCAGACAGCGGGTGGCTATGTTTTCTTCGGCTGCTCCGGCTGCATCTTCCTCCACTATATTCTGTCCCTCATCTTCCGCCGGGCTGACACCTGCTGCGACTTCGGCCGCCAGCAACGCTGTCGGATCTCCCGTCGCAGTGTAGGGATGTATCACAAGAGCATGAGCACTGCCGACCATGGCAGCCAGAACAGCAGTAACAGTAAACACGTTTCCGTACATATTTCGCAAAGGTTGACTATTTCAACTGATAGATTAGCACATCCTGAGCCGATTTCAAGCACTATTTATAAAAAATTGAACTCCATTTTGCCAGATTGTGGCATTTTCGGCATCTCAAGCTCTGCCTTGCACGCCGTTTCGTGTCTCACGGAACATCTTTTTACATCCCGGACTCAATTTTGTCTTGCTTTTGCAGAGTGTTTGTCTTACTATGCAGGAGTCATCAACATAAAATATACTTTTAGCTATGAGAATTCTCATTACCGGCGGTGCCGGCTTCATCGGGTCCCACATTGCTGAGCACTATCAGGGTGTGGCTGAAGAGATTCGTGTACTTGATAACCTTCGTACCGGTTACAAGAAGAATCTTGATGGCCTGAACGTGACGTTCATCGAGGGTTCTATTACGGACCGTGAGCTTGTTGCCAAGGCTGTAGAGGGCGTAGACTATATCTTCCACATGGCCGCTCTGGTGTCGGTTCCTGAGTCGATGAGCAAGATTCGCGAGTGCATTGACCTGAACGTCAATGGTCTGCTTGTGGTGCTTGAAGAAGCCAGCAAAGCCGGTTGCAAGAAGGTTGTGCTTGCCTCTTCTGCTGCTATTTATGGCGACAATCCCGTAGTGCCCAAGGTCGAAACCATGTACCCTGAGCCCAAGAGCCCCTATGGCATCACCAAGCTCGACGGCGAATATTACATGGATATGTTCCGTACTACCGGTCAGATTAACACCGGCTGCTGCCGATTCTTCAATGTGTTCGGTCCGCGTCAGGATCCCAAGGGCGCCTATGCTGCCGCCGTACCGATTTTCATGGAGAAAGCCATCAAGGGCGAAGATATCACAGTGTACGGGGATGGTGAGCAGACCCGCGATTTCATCTACGTGAAAGATATTGTCGGTGCTCTTGCCTATGTGGCCGAACATCCCGAGGTAACCGGCGTGAACAACGTTGGTTATGGTGGTCAGATTACCATCAACAAACTGGCTGACATCATCATCGAGGCCGCCGGTTCCACCTCCAAGGTGGTGCACCTGCCCGAGCGCGCAGGTGATGTGAAGCACAGCCGAGCTTGCGCTGACAAACTCCGCGCCACCGGCTGGGAGCCCAAATACACGCTCGAAGAGGGTCTGAAGACAACCCTTGAGTACTTCAAGAGCGTGACGAAGTAAGGACGGTCCCTGTTTTTCCACACACATGCACCGCAAAGTTGTTCGGCAGCTTTGCGGTGTGTTTATGCCGTGTTGACAATGTGCGACGATACCACGCCCCGGCGACAGAATGCGAAGGGTCTTGCCCTGCTTGCAGCCGAGCGTCTGGCTCGGCTGCGGAACGAGGGGGCTGAGCTTACACCCGTCGTGAACAGCTCCCGGAAACTGGCTGCTAATTTCTGGGGCAGTGCCTGGATGCGCCACCTGGCACGTTGCGAGGCAGGGGGGCTGTGTCTCGCCCCGGGGCGTACTTTGCTGCGCCATGGTTGTGTGCTCGACCTCGCCATTGCTCCAGGTAAAATAACGGCTCTCGTAAGCGCAGAAGAGTTGTATGAGGTGCACCTGAGGATTGCCCCCTTCGACGGCGAACAACTTGAGCGCCTGCGCAATTTGTGCTGCGGCAGAATCTGCTCACTGATTTCTCTGCTTGAGGGGAAGATAGATGCCGCTGTTATTGCCCGTCTCTGCGCTCCGGAGGATGGCTTGCTGCCGGAACCTGCCGATTGGCAGATGCGCTGCAGCTGCCCTGATTGGTCGGAACCCTGCGCACATGCCGCTGCTGCCATATATGCCGCAGGGACGCTCATCGATGCTGACCCTATGTTGTTGTTCCGTCTGCGCGCCCTGGATCCGGCAGAATTACTGGCGAATCCAACTGTGCCAGAGAAAGAGGCGACATTTGACGCAGCCGCTCTGTCGTCTGTTTTCGACATCGACCTTGACATGACATAAATACCGCAATCTTTTAACTTTACAAAACAGATTATATCATATAGAATGAGCCACGTTATGAACTTCAAAACTACCCTGTCGCTTTGTGTTGCTGCTTTTTCCGGTATCTTGTCGGCTGCTCCGAAAGATGCCTCGGCGGTTTATCGCTCCCTGGCAGCACCGCCTGCCAAGGCTCATGCAGATGCTGTGTCGCGCTCCGAAGCCTACCCGGCAATGGCATACTTACCAACTAATGTGGACGCCTTTGTTTCATTAACGGCTTTCTGTGATAAAGCAGCTGTTGTCCTGAGCTCTCCGCTCGTGAAGTCGGGTGATACTCCCGACAAAGTGTCTCCGCAGGGGCCATTTGATAAGCCTGAAAATGCCGAAATCATCCGCAGTTTCGCACTTGGTATTGATGGGGGGAATGCGGAGACATTTTCCGCCTTTCTGCCCATCTACACCTATCTCGTGTCACGCCGTGAGGGGGCACAACTGGCGGAGGCCTGGGCTGCCGACGCGGCAGATGATTATTCGGATACCATTCGCAAGACCCGCTTCACTCTGTCGCGCAATGAAGCTTTGGCTGCTGTGCCGAAAGTGAAGGCTACCTCTCTCAAACCTGTTTATGGTGTGATAACGGTTGACTATAAGTCTCGCAACAAATTGCAGGGATTGATGGATGAGTGTATCTCCGCAGTCAGAGGACCGGGTGCAGAGAGCGTAAGCGTGAATGGCTACAAGGGATGGAAGTACACGGCAGATGCTCTCATGCCCGACGTCGATAACTCGGATTCTATTGGAAAACAGGTAAAGACCCAGGCCAAGACAAAGAGTATCTACCATCTGTACAAAGTGCAGAGCAATGCTCTCATCATGGTTATCTGCGAGAATCCCTCCGACTGTAAGCCGGCATCGAACGCGAAAAGCTCCGTGCTCAACACCGACAAAATGGCCTTCTGCAATCACGCCATTCGCCGTGACGGCCTGGGCATTCTCTATGTAAGCCCCCAACTTGTCAACGTCTTAGCTGCATACAGCAACACCGGGACGAACATCATCAGCGGATTCGCTTCTCGTGTGTTCAAGTCGCTTTCGACCGAATACCCGGAAAAAGCCATGCTGTTCAATTCAGCCTCTCGCGGTGCAACATCTTTGGGTAGCTGGCTTACCTCTCTCTCCCCCGCCAAAAACTCAAAACCTTTCACCATTACAGCCTGGACGATGCCCAGCGGTGCCTCGCACATCCGTATTCAGCTGGATGCCTGCGGCGCAACTTATGCCCCGGGAACTCTCTCCCTTTCGCGTCTTGCGAGCAGTCCCAAGGCAATTTTCTTCACCGAATCTACTCCCTATACCCCGGCAAAATCTTTTGCAACACCCGATTTGCTTACTCATGCCGCCCATGTCTATGCCGCAGTGGACAGCACCTCGGCCTCCTATCAGGGGGACAGCGCTGCTGTGCAGTTAAGCCAGCGCATGCAGTCAACCATGAACGCTCTCAAAAATGTCAACAAGAGCTTCGGTAAGTCGTCTGCCTGGGTCTTATTCAATGTGAAGGGCAGCCCGCAGTTAAGCTATTACACCACATACAGCGACATAAAGGAGCTTACACGCTCAGCCGAGCGCCTGGCAAACTCTGCCGGTTCTCTCTTCGGTGTGAAAATGAAGAGTTTGTATAAGGTAAAAAAAGGTAAAAAAGCCACGAGTATATCGTTCACACTGCCACAGGAGCTCCCGCTGGGTAAACCGAACATTCTCATGACAACCAATCGCATTGCCATCGGCTCCATGGCAGCACTCAACAACCTGGTGCTTAAGAATGCTCACGATAAAGTGCCCTTCACCGGTGCTGTGTACAGCATTCGCCTTGCCGCTCTGGCTCCCATGGCCGGTGCAGCCGCTGCCGTCGACCCGGCTGCGGGCATGGTAGCCGGTATGGTCGGCGCTGTTCTCGGCTCTATGGGCGATATTCATGCGGCGGATACTATTCGTGACGGTGTACGCGATATTCACATACTCGTGAAGAAAGGTAGTGATACCCCGCCGCCTGCACTTAGTATGCCCGGCATGGTTCCCGGTGGTGCTCAACCGCCTGCCGACGCTCCGTCAGGGAATGAGAGCCCGGAAGATGAAGGAGAAGAAGAAACGGAGCAGGATACCCCCGACAGCGAAGATGATGACGAGGTTGTCGAAGATGATGAGCCTGCTCCTGCTCCCTCCCAGGATGAAGAAGAGGAATGGGAAACCGACGATTGGGAATAATCTCCACGCAATCTATTCAACAGAAAGCCCCACCATTTGCGGTGGGGCTTTCTGTTGAATAGACCGTGTTCAGTTACCGAATTGGTGAGAATAAATGGTCTGAATGCAATCACTGAGAGATTGGTGAGTTTTGTTCCGAACTACGGGTAGTTTTTGTTGCAAGCGTTGTTGTATGCGGGCATAGGTGTGCGCTTGTGTCAGTCGCTCTGTCTCTGTCATGTTGTTCAGAGTGTCTGCATAGTTTAATAACTAAAGCACGAGAGCTTAGGCGGACAATTTGCGAACCATGTATTCTTCTTTGCCCTATTCTTCCGGCAATCTGATTTTTTGAAAAATCCGTTGCAGCATGTCATCTAGATGCTTGGCTCAATGAGGGGGAATTTCGCCCTATGGAATAACCAGCTATGCTTCTCTATGTGGGGTCATACTGCAGATTCGTATGAAACCACCCGCGCCCGCTCTCCTTTGGGGCAGGATATCAGCGTGAGGGAAATAGCGCTGAGCGGAAGCTCAAAAGCCCCGGCGATAAGCTCGCGGTAGGTGGTCATCTGGGCTTCATAGTAATCGCGGAGCCATGCGTAGAAATCGGTATACCCTTCTTTCGGCATCGGGCGGTTGGTCTTGAAGTCGATGATGTGTGCGGCTATTACCTTACCTTCGGTATCGGTGGTGAGCTCCAGGCGGTCGATGGTGCCGGTGGTCCATTCGTTCTTCTCATTGTCGACGGAGACAATGTCTTGCTCGTTGTACACCACCTTCCCGGGGCGGTGGGTGAAGAGGTCGCGAACAGGCGGTTGTTGCAGGGCGTGGTAGACGACTTCCTGATAGGGGGTGCGGGAGAAATCAGGCTGCATCCACTGGGGGAGTTGCTCACCACACCAGGTGATTTCTTCCCAGCATTCATGCACGGATGTGCCGAAATCAGCAGCGGATTTGTCGGAGTAGCGGGGAGTGGGCTTATCTACCGGTTCCTTCTGCTCCTTATCCTCTTCTTTGGCAAGGGATGAGGGGCTGACTCTCGTACGGCGGGGGATGGCAGGGCCGAGAGGGAGCAAGGGCGTAATTTCCGTGGCCGTTGTGGCCTTTTCTTTCAGCACCTCGTACCAGGTTTCCGTTCCCATGGGGGACAATATCTCATCCTCCGTCAGCTTACCCGGAGAGCCGCCGAAAGCCAGGCGAACAAGTCCGCCGACGGAACGTGCGGCCGATTTCAACTCTCCTTTTTTCGAGTCCTGCAACTCTGCACCGTGGCAAATGACATAGTTGGCGTGCTTAGCACGGGAAACGGCTACATACAAGAGGTTATAGGCCTCTCGGCTGCTACGCTGTTTCCAGGTGTTGGTCAGTCCGCTGAAGGCCCCGGGCCAATACTGAGCCCTCGCCTCCTTGTTGGCCGGCGCCAGCAGCAGAGCGCGACCGTCCGGCGAGCGGAAGTAGTTCATCTCGCTTTCGTTATCGATGGCATCCGTGGAAAGGAAGGGAAGGATGACGGCATCGAACTCCAGGCCTTTACTCTTGTGCATGGTCATGACCTGCACATAGCGGGAAGAAGCCATCCCTTGTGTGCTGAGCGAAGAAATCCGGCGTACCCAGGCAGCCAGGGAACCGCCTGTGGCATCAAAGGCGCGTGCGGCATCCTGCCAGGTACGCATCAGCAGCCGGTGCGATTGCTGCTGCTCCGTCGACAGGGCCTGATAGTCTGCTTGTTCACCCAGTTTGTGGAAAATACCCTGTAACACGCGGGTGTAGCCCAATTCGTCGAGCTGCTGTCTCCTTTCGTTCCACACGGCATTATCGCTCTCGGCATCGGCGAACATATAGCTCATGAATGAGGCTTTCACGACATTGAGAGCCACTTTTTCATGCGGATGCAACAGCCAGCGGAAGAAGAAGCAGAGCATTTCCCCCAAGGGGCAGAAAGTGGCAGCCAGCGTATCTTTCACCAGTAGCACCGGGAGTTCAGGCATATCGTTGCGGAGCTGGTTCACCACGGCCTCTGCGTCGCTGTTGGAGCGGGTCAGCACGGCAATACTCATTCCGTTGATGGGCGTTTTGTCATTAACAGTCAAGCGGCGCATGACACGGCACACGGCCTCATAAGCACAGGCTTTCATGCTCATTTCTTCCCCACTTTCATCTTCCTTCTGAGCAATGACCTGCACCTCTGCATAGCCGGGGATATCCCTTGCCGTCTCATGTGCAGTGAAAGGTTCCAAATCTACAGCATTCACCCCTGCACCCTGCTGCTCTACGGGCTGTAATTTCCGGAACAACTGATTGACAAAGCCATTTTCCCCCATGATGACAGGGGAGGAACGATAGCTTTTGACGAGCTTTTTCTCCTTCACGGGGACATTCCATTGCGTGTTGTTTTTGAGCTCATCAAAGGCTTTCGTTTCACCTGTACGGAAGCCGTAAATCCCCTGTTTGTCATCTCCCACCACGAAGATACTGCCCTCTGTCACGCAGTAGCTGGCATCCTCATGGTAAGGAAGTAGGGAATCTGGCAGCGGGCGGGGATGAGAGGCGGAGAAGTTGATTTCTCCTGCCACGGCGTCATTGGCAATCACCTCCAGCACCGGGGAGAGGGTGGCGAACTGGTCATCTGAGGTGTCTTGAAACTCATCCAACATCCAGTGCTGGTATTTCTTCCCGGTGCGAATGGCCAGATGCTCCCGGCAGTAGGCGGAATCATCCACCCATTCATCTGCACTCTCCAGCGACATGAGCTTGCGGGCATGGCGCGCAATGTCATCGAACGAGAATTCCCCGGAAACGGAGATTCGCTTTTCATACGCATCCGCATAGTCACGCAGCAGGGAGAAAAGGCTGCGCGTGCGTGCCTGTGCATCGAACAGACACTTGGCGGGCAGCTTCTTTCTCAACCAGGTTGCCAGCGCCTCCACCCTCGCCACGCCGGACAGGTGTTCATATTCCTGCACAAGTGGCAGCTTGAGCAGCCATTTCTCCATGGTGGCCGAAAGTGGGACCACTTGCCGGGAAAGTTTGACCAGCCCGGAGTAAATGAAACGAGGGAAGTCCTTTTCGGTAAACTCGTTCAGCAACTGTTTCAGTTCCCGTGCACGTTTTTGCCATTCGGCCGCCTCTTCAGCTGACAGCACTTCAAAATCACCCGAGCATTGCTCCGCGAAATAGGAAACATCTGACCACGTATCAGTCAACGGATTCTCTCGGTACAGGGAAAGATGATTCTGCAGCTCTTTTTCCAAACGGGAAATCGTTTTTGTACCCTTTCCTCCGGTCAGGTCTGCAAAAAGCTTCAGGAACTCCTCACGCTTATCCTGTTCTGTGGTCCGGGCATCCAGATAGTCATCTATCGTTGCACGCTGAGCTTTCGCGGCATCCGCCGGATCGAGAGCAGAAACGGAGTTAACCCCCAATTCCAGACTATTGGAAGTAACCAGTGTATTGAAAAAGCTGTCAATCGTGGAAAGCTCCAGTTTTGACATCACCTGAATCACTTTCTGCAACAGCTTGCCAAACTCAGCAGCATCCTGTACCGGTAGCTGTAGATAATCCCGCAAGGCCTGTTCCTGCGGGGCTGCGTACAGTTCCTCCGGGTATTTGCCTTCGGCCGCAGCGCGTTTCACCAAGGGGACGGTTGCCGGCAACAGCGGGGTATCATTGGCCAGCGGTTCACATTCACGGCGGGATTTCTGCGTATGACCGCTCCATATTTCCCAGACTCGGACGGACAGGGGATTGCGGGCATCCTTACCATCTGCCGCCGGCTTCCAACAGGCACCTTCCGCCAGAGCATGCAGGATTCGGCTGCGGAACTCACCTGCCGCCTTTTTGGTGAAAGTCAGGGCAATGATTTTCTCCGGAGCCACTCCCAACATCAGCAGGGCGATGTAACGCGAAGCCAGCTGGTAGGTTTTTCCCGTACCGGCAGAGGCTGAGATGAGGGAACTGGTGGTGTGATAAATAAGAGAGCTTTGATTGCTTTCAGTCATGGGGTAAAAGGGGATTAGATGTTAAGTTCCGGGAGGTTGAACATGGAGCGGGGATCCGCCGTAGGAGAAACAGCCCCGAATCGAGGCGCATTCTTGTCCCAGGTGTCGCCGGTCAGGCGGGAAAACGGTCTTGTCTTCAGCTTCAGTGATTCGGCGGAGAAGAGACATTTCCCGTCACGAATCATGCGAATGGCAGAATCCACCGTCACCATGGCATTCCCCAGCAATTCCTCCGGCGTGTGCCTGAACGGCCCCTTGGAATTGCGAACATTGAACGGCTCCAGCTGACCGGACAGAAGAAGCGGGTAACAGGGCATGCTGCGGTTGTTGCTCTGCAAATTGTAATAAATCAAATCAGGCATGACTCCGGCCAGGGATTCCGGTTTCAGGTCGCTGCGAATATCCTTTGCATTGAGCTGCCGCAGGCCATAAGCATACAGCATCAACTGCACATTCTTCCACCTGTAGCACCGCACCTCGTTCTTAAACTCAGCTTCCACCAGGGGGAAGCGGTACCCGGCGGCGTTCATGAATGTGTAGTAGGGGGATTCTTCTCCTTCCTCAAGCAATTCAAAATGAACTCTGAGCGGTTTCTTATCATCTGCTGAGGTCTTGTAATCAATAATTCGCCAGTGCCCGCTGCGGTGGCGGTCAATGCGGTCGGCCACCATGCGGAATTTTACTGTTTCGCCGTTGGAAAGGGGCAATGTCGGCTTGAGCGTGTATTCACACGCAACATTCTCCCAACCGCTGAGCAAATCTTCCACATGTTGGCGGGCAAAGGCCTCCATGGTACCCTCCACATTGCGCAACAACACCTCCATGGGCAGGGGCTGAACTCCGCGCTCGGTGAACAGCAGGTAGACCCGCTCCCACTCGTGCCGGGCAATGGCTATCATGCACTGATTCAGAGCCTCTGTCAACTCGTTCGCGGAGATAGACTCCGGGAATGCGGCTCTGAGTTTTTCTTCCGTTGAAAATTGTTTGACGGTGGACTCCAGAACGGCATGAACAAGCGTACCATATTCATTACTCTCCAGCTCGCTCTTTTCATCATCATACACCTCCCCGGCATCCAGTTTGTAGAGGTGTTTCAACCAGAACGTAAACGGACACTGCAGGAATAGCTCCAGAGAGGACGGTGAGTAGGTTTTAGCAGGATTGAGAAACGGATTTGTTTTCCCCGGGGCAATCTGCTCAATACTCTCCATCATTCCGGCGTGTAATTTCCCCTCCGGCAGTTCCGGGGACAGAGCCGCCCGTAAGGTATAAATCGGCACCGGCGGGAACGCCGCCACGCCGGTGGATTCCGCAAAGAAGGCGCGGGCACGGTAGGGGAGTTCCGCACCGCAGCGGAGGAGCAAGCCGGAGGGAACCGCACTGCTGCCGTCGGGGTTCTGCCGCGCCGTCACAAAGTGAACCTCCCCGCCCGGGTGACTTTTCAGCAGCGCCGTCAGGAGATAGGAATCGCGCGCGATACGGAAAGGTTCGTGCCTGATATTCAATTCTCGGCACAGAGATTCCGGCAGAAATTCGTCATTTGCTACCGGCTCGGGGATACAGCCGTCATGCATGGCACATATAATCACCCTCTTACCCCGGGTAAACGCAAGTTCTCTCCAGCCCATCACGTTGCCGACAAACGACTCCCGGTGCGACTGCCCGCCATCCAGATTCTGCACCTCGTAGCGCAGCACCTCCAGCAGCATGACCGGATTGCTGATTTTACCCGACAGCTCCTTACTCAGCAGGGAACAAATACTCTTGCAGCACTTATCTGCAAAAGGTTTCAACGCAGAGTCGGCATATATTTCCGCTACTCTCGACACCAGCTCCTTCAATTTATCCGGTAAACGCTGAATCTGGCAGCAGTTATCAGCAAACTCCCGTACACGGCGGGCGAATTCCCAATAGGTTACATTCCGCTCCGCTGCTACATTCTGCAAACTGCGATATGCTTTAACCGGCAATTCCAAAGCCGGATTCAGCAAATCACAGAGCGACTTGGCGGACGCCGGCAGCAGTACGGAGCGTAACTGCTCGATATGGCTCTGCAAATTGGCCAGCACCTCAGCATCCGCATACAACACCTGCTGTAAGGTCCTGTTGCAAAGCAGGGCAACAAAGGCATTCAGCTCCAGCATGCCGCCCTGTTTGTCGGAAACAATTCCGTCTCCATTTCTTGCAGCGCAAAAATCTGCCAGTTGTTCCGGCAGGTTGCCAAGCTCCGTCGTACGAAGCGAGCGCCCCTCGGGGGCATTCAGCTGCCACCCTATGCCAACTTCCGGAGTGGCAAAGGCGTTTAACAGAGCAGGGCTGAAATCCGCACTACCCGTGGCCAGAACCACCTCATCCGAACGCAAACCACCCGCCAACCGTACAGCCTCCGCTGACATGGCCGCAGCATCATCCGTCAGGTGAATGGTGGAGCGTGCATCGTCCACCACCGACTTTTCCGCGTCTGCGAAGACCATCGCCGCCGGTATGTCTATCTCCCGAGCGCACCAGCAATCCTCCAACGGCAGACCGAATGCATCGAAATGAGCAGCTTCCTCCTCCGGCGCGTGTACCCAGATTTCCACACGCACCCCGGCCTTGCGGCTCAGCTGGCGCAGACAGGTCTTAATCTGCGGTGAGAACTCCGGCACACAGGCCATAATCAGCAGCTTGCTGTTTCCGGACAGGGAAGGGGCCTGCAACCAATCAGCCTGAAATTCTGTGAGAGTTTTCCCCTTCAGGCGGGCATCCACCCTGTTAAACAGCTCACCTAATCGGCGCCAGCGCACTTGTTCATTGGCAAACACCGCCTTGCGAGCCAGCAGAGACTGGCGGGCGGCGTCTTCCGTCGGTGTAAGCCTGTCCAGTTCCGCCTGCACGGCTTCCTCACGCCTGCAAAGCAAGCCGGTTACGTCATCGATACCGACCTCCTCCTGCTCCAGGCGGGTGCGCAGCGCCATCAGTTTATGTGCCACACCGACCGCCCAGCGCTCGCGGTGCGTCTCCGGACGGCGGGGAATGAGCGGTGCAAACTGTGCCACCGGGTCCGCCCCATCCGCACCCAGCACCTGCAGCCAGGCCGCCAACGTCTCCATGTCTGTGGCTACGTTTTCCCCCTGGGTAGGAATAAGCTGATTGGTGAGAATAATACGCGGCATCAGGTGGGGTTTGCCCGCCTTTTCCGCCATGTATTCACGCAGGCGGCGGCCGCTTTCGCTGGTTGGCACCACCACCGTGGCGCGGCGGAAGGTATCGGGGGCTTGCCGGTGCAGCTTTTCGAGTTTTTCCGCTACCAGTTCAATGGCCGGGCGGTCCCACCCGATAAATTGCCGAAAATCCTGAGTATCCATACGTGAGGAAGATGTGGTATCAAATCATTATTAGTCTGCCGTTAGACTACCATTTGGGCCACATCTTGTAAAGAGAAAACGAAGCGGCTTTAGTTCATTCTCCCCATCTGCATTGCCTCAAAAATCCAGTCGCCGAACTGACACTCCTCACGAGTTTGGCTGACACGTGAAAAACCGGATGCCTCATAAATCAGACACTAACATATACGCATGTTGCTCAGAATGAGTAAACTGGCAATAATAGAGTTGCTGAATTCGAACGCAACAAAGTATCGAAAGACGCACTCCCGTAAAGTATCATCAACTACTCTGGAATGCGTCTATCCCCCTATCCGGCTTTTTTGCCCAGAAAAATGGTAGATTGGCCTTGTTTTTGGGGCAATTGTCGGCTAAAGTTTCGGTGACCGCAATTTGGAGGCAACACGGATGTACAGAGGAAAACTTCCGCTGAAGCTGGGGCCTCGCGAGTGCCGCTATGACTTTTGCCGAACTTTTTTATCAGAGGAAAATACGCTTGTGGTTGTATAAACAGCTGGCCAAAAATGCAAAAGATCGATTGTTAAGAGATGAGAAAGGTTTATCCCCCACCAAGGGTCCTTCGAGGGGGTCGAACTCACAGGGACTCTGCCATTGTTTTTTGCGGGAATAAAAACAGAAACATTGATATATCAATGTTTTTATTTTACCAAAACTGCAAAAAATGCCATTTTTGGCAGTTTATTGCTCCGTTCGACCTACAACTCAGACAAATGGCGTTTTAATGCTTGGTTAGGCGTTTTTATTCCGCTCATGCGTCAAGAAAGTTCATCACAAGCTTCACCATTGTCTCTTTTTCTTCGGGCTTAGATTCCGCAATCATCACGACCATGGCTACCAGTGTGTGGTCGGCTATGACTTTTTCGCCATCCCGGAATAATAAGCCGTTTCTTTCCAGGAAATACAAGAATACCGCTGCCGCAATTCGTTTATTGCCATCCGAAAAAGCGTGATTTTTAGTTACGAGGTAGAGTAGGTTAGCTGCCTTTTCCTGCGCGGATGGGTACACGTCCTTTCCGGCAAAGCTCTGGTAGATATTACCCAAACTTCCCTTAAAGGAATCATCCTTTTCATTGCCAAATACACTACTCTCATCCCCATACCGCATGGAATCTATGAGCTTCCTGCACTCCTCATAGGTCAGTACATAGGCATGGGTATCCCCTTGCGGCTTCTTCAGGCGCTGGTGATCGTAATCATCCAGCAAATCAAGAGAGCGGGTGTACTGCTGAACCACTTCCAATATCTGGGCCGAATCCAACTTATTTTCCACACGCTTCATCACGCGGATGGTAGTGGAGAGGTCTTGCAGACGCTTTTGTTGGCATACATACCCCTGCATCAGATACTGCCGAAGTACATTCGTAGCCCAACGGCGAAACTGAACACCCCGTGTTGATTTCACGCGGTAGCCTACGCTGATAATCATGTCCAGATTGTAGTATTCTACCTGATACGTTTTTCCATCGCTGGCAGTTGTCGCAAATTTTGCGACAACTGAATCTTCCAGTTCCTCACGCAGTGCTGACTGAATATGCTTACCTATCGTTTTAATATCTCTATCAAAGAGTTGCGACATTTGTAGGCGATTAAGCCATACGGTATCCGCCTGAGGTTCTACTCGAACCGACAGCTCAAACTCACCCTCTCTGAAATGTATTTCTTCTATGTTCCCCATGGCTTACTCTCCTAAAAGATATTCTAGCATATTTTACGCCACACTCAACTCAAATACGAAAATATCCGGCAGTCGACTTCATACCAAAACTTCCAGATAAGGGATTAACTTGTCTATCACTCCAAGCTTTGTGGCGTATTCTGCCAGCGCCGGTGCCGAATTTGTCCGCATAAATGGCTAAAATACGGTTGCAGAGAGCTTGGTGGGTATCACTCCATCCTGCGGGAGGTATTTGTTGCAATCGCTGTTGTATACGGGCATAGGTTCCGGCTTGTGAGGGGCGGTCGGTTTCAGTCATGTTATTTAGAGTATCGCACAGCTTAATAAGCAAGGCATTGGCACTTATGGTAGTTAATTTTCGAACCATGTATTCCTCTTTGCCCAATTCTTTTAACTGGACTTCATCGTTAGTTAATTCCTGTACTAAGGTGGCTATGTTTGCTCTGAACTCCAAGGCTAATTCATCTGCCGTGATACCACAATCTTCCATCGTATCATGCAGATAAGCAGCCGCAATCATATCCGCATCTTCAGTGAGTTCTCTCACGAGACCTGCCACTCGGTGCACATGGTTATAATATGGCTCACCACCGCGTCTTGTTTGCCCAGCGTGGACTTTTGCTGCAAAGTCAGAAGCCTTATCGATGATTTGTGCTTTTTTCATGCAGGTATTGTACCATAAACATTCGCTCTTACAAAACGTTTTTTTATCCCCATCAGGGGGGGCTCAATGGTAGCCGAACTCGCCGGGACTCTGCCATCATTTTTGGCAAGTTCAAAAACAATAAACTTGATATATCAATCTTTTTATTTTGCCAAAACTGCAAAAAATGCCATTTTTGGCAGTTTATTGCTCCGTTCGCTTCACAACTCAGACAAATGGCATTTTAATGCTTGGTTCATGCCGCATGCGCGAGATTTTTAGAATGATATCAGGCTCATTTTATGCTGGAAAAAAATCTGATAAGTGGTATAATGCGAGCGCGGTATGGAGACATGCCTCACTCGTTTTCGACTGCTTTTTATTCATACTATGCAAAAGAAACAACAGATTCGCAATAGTACAGCTGAGTTCCTAATCTTCGCTATGCAAGGCGATGCGGAGGGGATAGAGGTGCGCTTGGAAGATGATACTGTATGGCTGACTCAGCAGATGCTTGCATCGTTGTATGGCAGCTCGAGAACAAATGTTCTGGAGCATATTCAACACATCTATGCTGATGAGGAATTGGAGGAAAGCACAACCTGTCGGAAAATCCGACAGGTTCAAAAAGAGGGGAATCGAAACGTTAATAGAGAAACTCTTTTCTATAACCTTGACATTATCATTGCTGTTGGTTACAGAGTCAACAGCAAGCGGGCTACCCAATTTCGCCAATGGGCTACGGCGGTGTTGAGAGACTTTGCCATCCGTGGCTATGTGCTCGACCGCAAGCGCATGGAGAATGGCAAGTTTCTGGGACAGGATTACTTTGAGCACCTGCTGGCAGAGATACGAGAGATTCGCCTCAGCGAGCGCCGCTTCTACCAGAAGATTACAGACATCTATGCAACTAGCATGGATTACGATGCGCACGCACCTGAAACCCGAGCTTTTTACGCTAAGGTTCAGAACAAGCTACACTATGCTGTTCATGGTCATACCGCTGCTGAGCTGATTATGGAACGCGCAGATGCTGAGGTGGAGCACATGGGGCTGACAACCTGGGAGAAGGCTCCGCATGGTAAAATTGTCAAGACAGATGTAGTGGTGGCAAAAAACTACCTGAAGGAAAATGAACTGGAAGAGCTCGGCCGTATTGTGAGCGCCTACCTTGACTTGGCCGAAAACCGAGCCAAACGCCAAATTCCCATGACCATGGAAGATTGGGCCCGGCACCTGGACCGCATCCTGCAAGCTGATGACCGGGAGCTTCTGCAGGATGCCGGCAGAATATCTGCCGAGATTGCCAAGGAACACGCCGAAAATGAGTTCGAGAAGTACAGAGTAACCCAGGACAGACTTTTCAAATCCGACTTTGACCGCCATCTGGAGTTGCCAATTTTGGGAAAATAATCAACTTAGTTAATTTACGAAAATTACTAGATAAAATGAAAACAAATGACAGACCGCTTACTGATCTAATGAAAGCCGTAGATAGCGGTGCGGCACAGCTGCCAGATTTTCAAAGAGGCTGGGTATGGGATGATGGGCGCATCAAGGCGCTCATACATAGCGTTATCCGTAATTTTCCTGTAGGTGCGGCAATGTTTTTGGAATACGGGAACCAAAGCATCCGTTTCAAACACAAACCTATCGAGGGCTCATCTGCAAGTCCTGCTACAGAGCCTATGGAGCTTATTCTTGACGGACAGCAGAGACTGACGTCTCTTTACAATGCTCTTTACTGCAAGAAGCCCGTCCAAACGAAAACTGACAAGGGCAAAGCAATATCCAGATTTTATTATCTGGATATTGAGAAAGCTCTTAACCCGAGTGCTGATGATGAAGATGTTGTCATCTCTATTCCGGAAACAAAGCTAGTGACATCTGATTTCGGAAGAAAAATTGAAATGGACCTCAGAACTCGGCAGGATGAATTCGATCATAAAATGTTCCCTCTGAACATCATTCTCAATTCCGTCGAGCAGCAGGGGTGGCAGAATGAGTACTATGCCTATTACCGTTATGATCAGAATATTATCCAGCAGTTCACCGAGCTTTTCACTAAAATTATCACTCCGATTCAGAAATACGCTATACCAGTCATTTCTCTGGATAAAGAAACACCGAAAGAGGCTGTTTGCCAGGTCTTTGAGAATGTCAATACCGGCGGCGTTTCCCTAACCGTTTTTGAACTTGTCACGGCAGTTTTTGCTATGGATGATTTTCCTCTGCGCAAGGACTGGGATGAACGCAAGGGGAAGTTCTTTTCCGGAGATTTACTGAGCATCGTCACGGCCACCGACTTTTTGACTGCCCTCACATTGCTTTCTTCATTTAAGGCGGGCAAAACAGTAAGCTGCAAGAAAAAAGACGTACTGGCCTTGCAACTGACTGCCTACAAGAAATATGCAGATGCTCTCTGTAATGGATTCTTAGTAGCAGATAAGCTGTTACAAGAGGAACGGATTTTTTCGCGTCGTGATTTACCGTACAGCACACAGCTGATTCCTCTTGCGACCATTTGCACCGTGCTGTTGGAGGAAAATAAAATTTATACCACCACCATAAAGAACATGGTAAAACAGTGGTATTGGTGTGGCGTATTCGGTGAATTGTATGGCGCAGCCAACGAAACGAGATATGCTAACGACATCTCTCAAGTCATCAAGTGGATTACCGAAAGCGGCGACCTTCCTAAAACTGTTACAGACTTCTTCTTTAATCCGACACGTTTACTAGGCTTACAGTCACGACAGTCTGCTGCCTATAAAGGCATTATGGCGCTGATACTGAAGAATCATGCTCGCGATTTTATCTCTGGTGCAGAGATGGATTTCTCGACATATTCCAACGAGAAAATCGATATTCATCACATCTTTCCGAAGGACTATTGCGTTGGAGCTCAATATGATAAATCCAAATGGAACAGCATTGTGAATAAGACTCCGATTTCAGCAAGAAGCAATCGGGAGATTGGTGGCATCTCGCCTCATTCTTATCTCGGCAAGCTCGAAAAGAAAGGTTCAGTAACGACGGCAGATTTAGATGACTATATTGAGACTCATTGGATTGACCATGAACTACTGAGGAATAACGATTTCCAGAAGTTTATTATTGACCGGGCAAAGAAACTCCTGATCGCTATCGAGCGGGTTACAGGCAGAACGATTTCAGGCAAAGACTCCGATGAGGTGAAGCAGATGTTTGGTGATTCGCTGACCTAAACCTGTCAGCGTTCCCTCACTTTATGGTGTTGACCTTGGTTCTACCCCCTCCAAGAGGGGGGTAAAGCGTAGTTTAACCCACACGAGTCCCGGGGAGTCCCAAGCCCCTGAAAACGGGTGAAAAATAGCTAGATTTTCGGCCGATTTAGGGCAAAATTAACGCGCGCGTCGTGCTTGCAACTGAATGATATTATGGCGGTTGTGTATAAAAAGTTTTGCGCAGTTTCCTCATTGCTGAAGAAACCGCGCAGGGTCGCCAATGGGAGTTGAAAATTTTCTTTCGTTGTAAAGCGCTTAGAAATAGCGCATTATGAAAATAAAGTTACAAACGAAAGACAAAAGTTGCTTGACAAATAAATAAAAAAAGGTACATGTGGGTGCATGAGTATGTTGACGTTGATGCTGAAATTGGATATTATAAAAGCCAAGTTAAGACTTCTTCTTTTAATTATCCTAGGGGTGATATTGCTTTCTCTGACATTAACTTCTTGTTGCTTACCTTTCACATTCAGAGCTGCTTCATACTTTCACCCTAGCAGACGTGGGGTTAGGTCCATTATTGCCAACGCAAATTATACACCGGAGCAAGCTTATGTATATATGTGCAACGAATTAATGAAGAATCCTAAAAAATTGGGATTAAGAACTATTCCCATTCCTCGATTCGCAATTATTGATGGTAAGTATTTTTTTTATACGCGAAATACGGATGAAAAAGTGTATTGTTTGTACATAGGTTGGGAGTTTGATCAAAACACAGGAGAGTATAAATTTATTTATCAGCCACTTAAACGCCTGTTCTTTATGTGCACTTGTGGGAAGAATCAGTTCGTAATAACAGAAAACCCTAGTGAGATATACAATTATATCGAAGCGTATTGGCTTAACATAAGTGAAAGTCAAGAAGTTGAAGATGCACTATCTAAATTAACTGACTGTATCGAGAAATGAGGAAATGGAAAATAAGGACAACTTCTTATATCCGTTTTATTTTCTTGTCCACTTCTTTCTTTAACGTTATCGTGCCTCAAAAATGTTTCTGTTTCCTGTCGTGTTAGTCCGTTACAAAATAACTCGTTATAACGCCATCTCTCGAACAAGCTAACCCCCTAATTCCTGTGAGAGTATAAGGTGTGTTTTAATGGTTTGGTCTGCTCGCTTACGGCTGCAACCCGAAAGATTAGGTGTACCTGCCTGTGCACCTACGTTATCATGGCTTATTGACGCAATACAAGACAAAAAAACGCACTGTAAAGGGGGTATATCCTCTACAGTGCGCTATTTACGGATGTTTTTAGGGTCCTTCGAGGGGGTCGAACTCACAGGGACTCTGCCATCATTTTTCGCGGGATTAAAAACAATAACATTAATATATCAATCTTTTCGTTTTGCCAAAACTGCAAAAAATGCCATTTTTGGCAGTTTAACGCTCCGTTCGGCCTACAACTCAGACAAATGGCATTTTAATGCTTGGTTCATGCTTTTTGTAACATATCAATACGCTCAGAATTGATTTGCTCCCAAGGCAGGTCGGCTTTGCCAAAGTGGCCGTAATTCGTAGTAGCCGAGAATATCGGATTTTTGAGCCCCAGGGCTTCGATAATATCAACGGGTTTGAATGAGAACGCTTCCTTTACTCGCCTAGAAAGCTCATCGGCAGTTAAGGCTTTGCAATCGCTCAGCACCTCCACGGAAACTGGCTCAGCTTTACCTATCGCGTAGCTCACCTGAACCTCGCAATGCTTGGCCAGCCCAGCGGCCACGATGTGCTTGGCAACCCATCTGCACATGTAAGCTGCGCTGCGGTCAACCTTGCTGGCATCTTTGCCCGAGAATGCGCCCCCGCCATGCCGCCCTACGCCGCCGTAGGTGTCGGCGATAATCTTACGGCCTGTCAGACCGCAATCTGCCTGTGGCCGCCTGTGACGAAGCGTCCGGTGGGGTTGATATGGAATTGAGTCGCGGGTGATAAAAGTGATGCCGGGAGGCTAGATTTGATGACTTCGAGACATAGCTTCTCAATCTCTTCTCTTGTCGCGCTTTCGGAATGCTGAGTACTAAGCACGACCGCGATTATATGGCTAGGCTTGCCCTCATAATCGTACTCAGCTGTCACTTGGCACTTAGCATCCGGGCGAAGCCAAGCACAGGTTCCAGACTTCCTGACCTCCTCCAGTTTTCTCATGATGTGGTGGGCGAACATGATGGGGGCTGGCATCAGCTCCGGCGTTTCGTTGCAAGCGTAGCCGAACATCATGCCTTGGTCACCTGCGCCTTGCTCTTTCCCCTCTCCCTTGTTTTCATCAACACCGATCGCGATGTCAGGGCTTTGCTCGCAGATTAGGTTCGTCACGTTGTGGGATTCGGAATTAAAGATTGGGGCATTCTGAGCTGTGCGGTAGCCAATGCGGTGAACTGTGTCGCGGACAATCTGCTCGTAGTCAAGCTTTGCCTTGGTGGTAATTTCCCCGGCAAGCACAACCTGATTGCCCTTTACCAGAGTCTCGCAGCCAGCACGGCTTTCTGCATCTTGCGCTAAGCAAGCATCAAGGATGGCATCAGAGATAGAGTCTGGAACTTTGTCCGGGTGGCCGCAGCCCATAGACTCGGACGTGATGGATTTGAGGAAAGAAGAAAAATAAGTGTCCATACTTGGGGACACTTGTCAAAAGGCAAAGAAAAAATCCCGCCCTTCGGCATAAAAACCTAGGGCGGGTGCGCAATGCGGGGCTTGGTTACCCCACTTGAAAATTGCTCTTCCTTACTTGCGGCCTGTCTGGGCGCCTGAGTGGGCGTACCAACGAGAAGCCCCTTATCAACGAGAAGCCCGACGGCGGCTTGTCACGCCATAGCTTTAGCGACGGCGACGGCGTGCTGCCAGACCAGCCAATGCCAGCAGAGAAAGCGTGGCGGTGGTGGGCTCGGGTACAGTAAGTACGCTGTAGGAGGCGCTGTGCACTACCTCGTTAATTCTGTATTGATTATATTGATTACCACCGAGCATAATGTCGGTAATGTTGCCGGAGACGGTATCAGCGAGAACGCCGTGGCCGGTCTCCTTACCGTCCACAGCCACAGTCACATCCTTACCAATCTTGGTGAGGGTAACGGTGTATGTGCCACCGGGAGCAACGGAAACAAGATTGTTCGCACCATCGGTCTTAGTCAGGTTGCCGTCAATAGCAACTGTGTTGTTCATAGCGGTGTACGGGCCAAAGCGCAGTGCAGTACCGCTGCCGGCGATTTCGGCGAATATCGGCCATGCATTGCTGGCGGAGATTGTTTCACCAAGGGTCAAGTTAATGGTGAACTGGAAATCCTCATCCCAGCTGCCGAACTTGCCACCTGCCATGTGAACGCGCTTGTTGCCATTGGTTTGAGAGCCACCTTCAACGGCTACGATGTCCCAAGGTGTGCCATAGGAGTAACCTTCCTTAGCATTCCACATGAAACCATCAGTGTATTCATTGCCAAAGTTCAGAGTCCAAGCGGTCTCTGTTGTGTAGTCGGCACCGAAAGCAGCGCCGGCCATTGCCATCAATGCTATAATTGTTTTCTTCATGATTAGTAAGATTTGATTATTAAGAGTTTTGAGTGGCTCGTGCAGGGATACCCTTTCCCACGCGCGTCGGGAGGCTGAGAGACCTGCTCCTAAGCCGCTGAAGAAAATATACAGCATTGTAAATGCTGATGCAAGCGTAAAAAAGCCAAAAGCTTAAAATTTTGCACTTTTTGCCATTTTTTCTTGGCTCTGAAGTAACAAATATGACGATGGATGATATCCCTCAATTATTGAGAATGCTCAATCAGCCAAGGTATCAGCATTTACAATGCTGGTGGCAAGCAAAGAAAAAGCCGCCTTGTGGGCGGCTGAGTCCTTAGTCGTTGGCTTCTCGTGTGAAGTGGAAACTTAGCGATTCGATTTGTCCGTAGCGGCGGGTCAGGGACTTGGCCACGCCCCAGGGGATGAGATCTTCGTTAATCTTGACTTCTATCGTTTTATGCTCACCTGTGTTTTTGATGGTGAAGCTTGCTTCGATGTATACAACGGAGAGCTTGAAAAGTGGCCACTTTTTGCCGGAATTGAGAATGCTAGATAGCCGTTCTTAAAGCCTTGGAGATAGTTCGAGCCCCTCCAAGGGGGCTCAATGGTAGTCAACCCCACAGGAGTCCCGGGGAGTCCCGATGGGTTAAAAACGGGGTAAAAAGAGGCCGATTTCAGGTCAATTCGGGGCTCAATCAGCGCTTGTTCTGTTTTCGTAACTGAAAGATATTGTATGAATTAAGGCAAATCGTGTAGGGGGCTTTCGCCCCCTCACACACCACCGTACGTGCCATTTATGGCATACGGCGGTTTCCAATCAGCGTTTGAGGAGTTGATAAAACGAGATATATCCCTCTGCTCGCAGCCATGCGTTATCCATGCAGAT
>JAZNVF010000058.1:0-11537 GCA_045592685.1 Akkermansia sp.
GGGCAGGGGGTAGTCTTCGTACATATCTCGGGTGTCATCCGGCAGTTCTCGGACTGTGGGAGCAGGTGCAACCGGGCGGGGGGGGATGGTGGGGCGCTGTACGGCGGGCGTGACAGCTTTGACCGGGGGTGCGACAGGCTGTGGCTCCTCGCTCCGGGGTGCAGGGTTAAGCCTTTCTATGGGGCGAGAGGGCGGCGGTGTGTCAATGTTGACTTCCGGGGCTGTTTCGGTTGTATGTTGTGAACGTGCGGATGCGGACGCGGATTTCCCGGCAGTCGGAGCGGGTGCCGGCGCTACGGGTTGTTCGTTGTCATCCTCGTTGTCGTTTTCTTCGTCCGTTATGCCGTGGAATCTGCGGTAGGCAGCTTGTGCAGCCGGGCTCAACGGCATGCGAGAGCGCGGTGTCAGTTTGTTGTCCTCAACATCCGGGTCGGTGGAATAGCGGCGTACGATTTCTTCTTCCACCTCGGGCATGAGGTCAAGCAGGTTGTCGCCGGCGCTGAGGTGGCGTGGAACCTGGCCGGTCGGTCGGGGGGTACGGTTCGGTACAGTCGGCGCTGGTTCCGGGCGGCGGGGGGCTGCTGGACGCGGTGTGAAAATCGGCACTTGTTCCTCATCGTCCCTGTTTTCGGGGTCGAAGGGATCGCTCTTGGGAGCCTTGCGTGATTGCGGTGCTGCCGGGGTGCTTGCGTGGGGGCGCAGAGGCGGCGGGGCTGTCTGAATGGCAGGGCGCTCGCGCTGGGGCAGCTGTGGCTGCGGTAGAGCGGGTGATTGCACGGGTGTATTCGCCGCCGTAGGTTCGGGGGAATTTGTATTGGCCGGTTGCTGCTCAGGGCGCACAAAACGGGGTGTGAGTCTACTGCGGGTGGGGGGCGTGTCGGGGGGCGCCGCAGCGGGGCGTTCGTCCTTGAAGCCGAGTAGTTCATCTGCGTTTTCCGAACCGGGGTGAGCTGCACCTTTTTTCCAGTCTTCGTCTTGCTGCTGGAGGGCTTCCTGCTTCTTTCGGCGTTTCTCCTGCAGGTTCTGGTAGAGCATACGCACGTCGCCGGCAAAGAATCTGCCGATGCTGCCGGGAGTTTCGCGGGTGAAATAAATGAGCGCAATGGCATGACCGACTACCATGAGCACCATGCCCCAGCGGGCGCCGAGCAGGGGTTCTGCCACACAGGTGCCGTCAAAGTGCCCCAGCAGCCCCCCCGGTCCCTTCAGGCAGAGTTCCTTCGCCCAGTCTGTCCAGAACCAGGGCTGTATGGAAAGAAACGCACAGGTGCAGATTACCATGATGATGAGCGCTATCCAGCGGCCCAGGCGTGCGCGCAGCGGATGGATTACCATGCTCAGTCCCATTACCGCCAGTAATACCAGTGAGTACACTGCAGCTGCTCCCAGAAGTGCATAGGTCATACCGGCCAGGTATAAGCCCACATGCCCCAGCAGATTGGTGCAGGGGGCGGCTTCGGCCGTCTCGTGTCCGTTCGGGTTGAGAGGAGCCCAGCCCATTTCGTTGATGTTGTACGACAGCAGGCTGGCTATCAACAATATGCAAAAAACGATAACGCCTACCCCGAGTGCTCGGGTAGGCCAAGTTTTCACCGGTTCCTCGGGAGAGTCGGTGTAGCTGTCCGGATCAATATTCATTCGTTCGGAAAGGTGTATACTATCGTTATTGTCTGTTTCGGGCAAGCCTAAATTGCGTCCTACATGGAGTGTCGCAGCAGGTGCGCTCAGGTATACCAGACATATCAGACGCAGGATTCCGGTTAATTGTTCATAAAATAAAAAATAATTTTCTTCTCTTGACAGTGAGTGCTTTTCGGGATATACTGACCGAGTTCAACCATACATCGCCATGGCCAGAAGAAGAAGTTCCACCAGTCGTTCCGCACCATTGTATCACAGACTGCCGATTATTCCCGGGATTCTCTATCTGAATATCAGCCGTTCCGGCTTGTCTCTCAGTTTTGGTAAAAGTTCTGTAGGCCGGGCAACTGTCAGCAAGAGCGGGGTGCGTCTTAACAAAAGTATATGTGGATTCAGTATTGGTAAGAGTTTCAGCTTTTCCAAATTAGCTCGTATATTCGGGCGGGGAAGTCGCCGGGGTGATGAGTCGTAAGGTGCAGAGTAGAATTAATTATGAATAACTATAAACGATTTATTGTAACTTTGTTGCTTGTGCTGGCAGCTTTGCCGGCTCAGGCTGCCGTGTCTGTCACCCCTTTGCCGGAGCAGACCTTGCAGACTTGCTGGAGTGCTGTGATTGCTGTCGCTGCGGTGCTGGGAGTTGTTGGTTTTATCGGGCTGCTGGTGGCAACGGCACAGAAGGTCGATTTGCACTACGGCATGGGGGATGTATACATGTCTGTTCCTCTGGCGCTGGCTTGCTGGCTTGGTTTGGCCGGAGCAGCGTTTATTGGGCATCGAGGCGATGATTTATTGCCGTACATGCAGACGGAGCTGTGGTTGGCAGCGGGGGTGTTTGTGTTCTCTCTTGTGCTTTCCTTCGTGTTGGTGAAGCGCTGTAACCCCGGGTGTGGATTTTTCGGCCTTGTGTTAGCGGCTTTCGGGCGTCTCTTTGTAGACATACTCAGCCAGTTGTTTTCCCTGCTCACGCTGCTGGGTGGAATCTGGGTGATATTCGGAGGGCGTAAGCATGATGGGGAGAAAGTTTCATTTCTGGGACGACTAGGTTGTGCCGTTGTTTTTGCCTGGATGTTCAATCTGGTCTGGGGGTCTATACGCACCACGACCAGAGAGCCTGTGTCTTCCGCGAACGGGTATCTGTTGGGGGTGCTCAATGTGCTTTGCGTGGCAGGGGCTCTTTATGGTGGTTACGAATATGTGCACCGCATGGCGGTTCTGCCTCCGTCGGCTCTGGTGGAATCTGTGCGCTCCGGCAACCGTGAGCGGGCGTTGCAGATTATTGCCGATAATCCCATGATGGATCGCGGCCCTGCTATCGAGGTGGCTCTGCGCAGTCAGAATTACGCCATGCTCAATCTCGTTATCCGTAACAAAAGCGACCTGACTCTCGCTATGCAGCATGCTGAAACTCATGGCCTGAACAACATGTTCGCTTTCCTGCGGCAGAAATACGATTCTTCCATTGCTGCGAATCAGAACGCAGAATAACAGATGGCGCCGGAGCCATGTTTGAGTCGGGGATAAATTTGCACGGTGGTGCAGTTTGTGCTCGACTCTCTGTTTGTAATTTGCTATAGGATGAGCATGAAATTGCTCAACGCTGTTATTGCTGCGGCTACATTGGCGCTTGCCGGTGCCTGGGCGGGGCCGGATGCTATGAAAAACCTGCAGCAACCGCAGGCCGGGAAAGCAGCTGTTCTGACCTTCGGCGGTGAGGGCGGGCGGGAGTTCTTGCTTGACGGGGTTCCTTTTCAGATTCGTTCGGGCGAGATTCACCCCCAGCGTGTACCTCGCTCACATTGGCGGCACCGCATTCGTTCGGCCAAAGCCATGGGCCTGAACACCATTGCCTTCTATGTGTTCTGGAATGCGCTTGAGCAGCCCGATGGCAGCTGGAATTTCAGCGGGCGGAATGATATCGCCGCTTTCATTGATATGTGTGCCGAGGAGGGCATGTGGGTGCTGTTCCGCCCCGGTCCCTTTGTCTGCGGTGAGTGGGATTTGGGGGGACTGCCGACATATCTGATAAAGGGTGATGTTACACCGCTGCGCTATACGGGCAATGCTCAGTTCATGGCGGCGCAGACCCGCTACCTGGAGAAAATGGCTGAGATTGCCATCCCGCGCCTGAGCCGCAACGGTGGGCCTATACTCATGGTGCAGCTGGAGAATGAGTACGGCAGTTACAAGACGGCACACGATGAGATGGCTTATATCGAGTGGCTCAAGAATTTCTGGTCGCAGAAGGGGGCAGGGCCTTTCTATCTTTCCGAGGGCTCGGCTGATCACCACCTGCGCTTTGTGCCGCGAGGGGTGGCCGTGGGGCTCGACCCCGCCGACAATGCGTGGCAGATGCGCACGGCCCTGCGAGTGGCTCCCGGTGTGCCGGTCTTTTCGAGCGAGACGTACCCCGGTTGGTTGCGCCACTGGGGGGAGGGTAACTGGACCCCCTCGCGCAATGCTCTCGATTCCGTGCGCTGGTATATGCGTGACGGTGTATCATTCAACCTCTTTGTGTATCACGGCGGCACGAGTTTCGGTCTGACGGCCGGTGCCAACAGTGACGGGCAGGGCGGGGATTTCCAGCCTGACCTTACCAGTTATGACTACGGGGCTCCAGTGGGCGAAAACGGTAACCTGACCAAAGAGTATTTTGAGTACCGCGATATCATCCGCGCCGCGCTTCCGGCAGAGGAGCAGCTCCCTGAGCCCGAGCAGCGTGTCGCTATGGAGCTGCCGCCGTTCCGGCCTGCGCTGGTGGCTGATTTTCATGAGCTGGCTACTGTGTGCGAACCTCAGAGTTTTGCTACGCCGCCCACGCTGGAAAGTCTGGGGCAGAACCAGGGAATTGGCATCTATACCTCTACCATTCCGGCGGGGCCTGCTGCCACCCTCTCTTGCTCTGCGCACGATTATGCCCTGGTTTATGTGGGGGACAAGCACATCGGTACTCTTGACCGCCGTTTGGGGCAGACAAGTCTGCTAATTCCGGCTAGAGACAAAGCGGAGTTGCTCAAAGTAGTGGTTGATACCTTCGGGCATGTGAACTTCGGGGCCTATCTTGAGAAAGACCGTAAGGGGCTTATCGGCAAGGTGATGTTGGGCGATGCTGAGGTTCGCGACTGGCATGTGCAGCGCATGCCGCTCATAGTTGTTCCGACTCCGGTTCGCAAGACCGGGCATGCCCGCTACCGTGAACAGGGCGCTCTCTACCGCGCCGAAGTGCAGATAGACAGCAAACCGCAGGATACTTTCCTCGACATGACCGGTTGGCAGAAGGGCTACGTGTGGGTAAATGGTCATTTGCTGGGCCGCTACTGGCACATCGGCCCGCAGGAACGCCTGTACTGCCCCGGTGAGTTCCTGAAACAGGGGACAAATGTCATCGAAATCATCGACCTGCACATGGTGACTGATACGCCGCCTGCCATCTCCGGCAAAACTGAGCGGAATACGGAGATTCTGAAGGAAACAAAATCGCTTAATAACCAGTGGGATTGAGCCGTGCTGCCAGGGGTGCTGAGCGAGGGCGGGGCGATATGTTTGCCCTATTCTGAGCGAAAGCTGAACTTGACAAAGGCGGAGCCGCTGCGTATAATGAGCGACAGCGAAAGTCTATGGCAAGTTTCATTTCAACATTATTTCGACTGCGTGATGATTCCGGCGGCAGTGGCAGGCAGCGCGTTGCTCAGCACCTGATATTACTGGCTGTGATAGGGGTTGCCATGGTATGTGCCATGGTGTACGCGCAGGCTGAGTCTCCGTTGCAGAGTGTGTACCGCATGGTCTGGATTGTGCTGTGCTCTCTGGCTGTGACTGGTTATTATGCTCTGGGGCACAGGAAAGGGGAGCTCAATACCGGGCGTACCCTGCTGTGCGTGCTGGTTACGCTGGGGCAGATGTCTATCATCTACCTCATCAATGGTCTGTGGCCGAATGTGCAGGGGATAGAACAGTGGCATAAGCTGCTGGTTATGCCCTATATGCTGGCTCCGGCTGTAACGGCCGTGCTGATAAATCGATCGATGGGGGTGTATGTTGCGCTGTGCTGTACGCTGTTCGGGGTGATGTTTTTCCCGGCCACATACCCGGCGATGTTTATTGCGAATTACGTGGTGCTCAGTTTGCTGACGGGTGTGATTTCGGCCTCTATCTGCGGGCATTTGCAGAAACGACAGCAGATTCTGTATGCCGGGTTTAAGACCGGGTTGGTTGTGTTTCTGGTAACATTGCTGCTCGTGTCCCTGCCGGGAGAGGGGGGGGCTGTATCATGGCACGATGTGGATGCAGCCCGTCTGCTTACCTTGCTGTTTGTGTCGGTGGGTGTGAATTTTCTTCTTGCTGTGATAGTTAATGGGCTCATGCCGATGCTGGAGAGCCTTTTCGGCATTTCCACCCACATTACCTGGCTTGAATGGGCCGATATGAACCATCCTCTGCTCAAGAAGTTGCAGATTACGGCTCCCGGTACATTCCACCACAGTCTTTACGTGCAGCGCCTAGCAGAGGCTGCGGCAGAAGCTATCGGGGCAGATGTAACTCGTGCCGGGGTGTGCGGGCTTTATCATGACGTCGGTAAAATAAAGAATCCGCAGTATTTCTCCGAGAATATTATCGACCAGACGATGTCGCCCCATGCCGACCTTACTCCCGAGGCCAGTGCCCGTATCATCACTGGTCATGTGAGCGAGGGGGTTCAGCTCGCTCAGAGTTATAAGCTCAATCCGCAGATTATCGATGTTATGCGTGAACACCACGGCGTGACCACGGCCTATTTCTTCTACCGTAAAGCTCTGGATAATTATGAGGCCGCAAAGAAGAAGTTTGATGATGGGCTGACAGATACCTGCCCCGATGAGGTCGATAAGTCAATTTTCAGTTATCCCGGCCCCATACCCCAGACTCGGGAATCGGGTATTGTCAGTATGGCGGATGCCGTAGAGAGCGCCACCCGTTCTCTGCACCATCCCACCGAAGAGGATATCCGCAACATGATAGAGGGCATCTTCAAGGGGCGAATACTTGACGGCCACTTGCAGGACAGCGGGTTAACTCTGGGTGAAATTTCGCTCATGAAAGAATCTTTCTACAAGACTCTGCGCACAATGAACCACAATCGGATAGCTTATCCCAAACCTCAGACTGGAGATGCTGCCACTCTGCTGGCCCAGAAGCGTAGTGCTGAGGAAAAGCAGGGGGATAATTAAATATCGCCATGAAACAGCAGCTGCGCAGTTTTCTGATGGTGCTATCGTTCCTTGTGGGGGGGTGTTTTCACGAGCAGATATGTGATTATGGTTGGCTGTTGCCATTCGGTATCACTGTCATGCTTACTATAACCTTTCTGGGACTCGATACATCGCAACTGCGACCGTGTTTGATGCATCTGTGGCTGCTGCTGGCTCTGCAGGTGGTGTGGCTGGCAGCCTGGGGTTCTGCACGTCTGCTCGGAAATCCGGTTCTGGCAGAGGCCGTGTATTATTGCGGAGCGGCTCCCATTGCCTCGGCTGCTCCCATTATTGTGCATCTGTTGAGGGGAAATGTGGGGTTCATAACCACAGCCATGGTGCTCAGTCAGGTAGTGTTTGCGGTACTCACTCCCTTTGTGCTGCCGTTTATCGTAAATTCTGACAGTCTGAGTTACGCCGAGCTCATGCTGATGGTTGCGCAGCAAATCGGGCTTGTGCTGGGGGTACCGGCCGTGGCTGCCATCTGTATGCGGCTGCTTTATCCCCCCTGCAAGCAATGGTCGGCCCGGCTCAAAGATGTCTCCCTCGGTATCTGGAACTTCAATCTGATAATCGTGTCCGCCATAGGCACACACCGTATTTTGCAGATGGATTACAGCCTGTGGGATATGCTCCCCATGGCCCTGGGGGCGGTAGTAGTCTGTGCAGTCGGTTTCCTGACCGGTTATCGCCTTGGGTACCCGACCCTTAAGCGCGAGTGTTCGCAGGCTCTCGGACAGAAGAATACTATACTCACCCTTTACATTGCAGGGCAGAGCTATGCCACCCCGCTGGCTTATATAGGCCCGGTTTTTTATGTGTTCTGCCACAATATGGCAAATGCCATTCAGCTTTCTCTTGCTGCGCGTGAGCAGAAACGCTGCAAGTAATCCCATCGCTGTAAATCACAAGCGAGATAGTGGATTTCGCCAGGGTAATACCAGGCCCGCCCGAATCGGCTCTTTTTTAGGCTTGCCTCTGCGTATGGGGCGTGTATAATACCGACATATGAAATACCTGACACCCATCATGCTCATCATTGGTACTTTGTGGTCGTTCAATGCTTTTACCTATTGTTGGTGGGTAGCCGGGGGTGGTGGTGAGAGTTTGACGGGTAAAGAGTTGTTTGCAACATTTGCTCTGGTGTATGGACTGTTGTTCATGCTGAGTATGCTCAGCTGGCTTGCCTATGGTATTGCTCTGTGGCGACGGAAGAATGTCAGGTTGCTGGGATTGAGCTATCTGGGGTTGTGGGTGGTGTTGCTCACGGGAGTGCGCTTGTGGTTAAAATTCAACTTAGCGGGTTGAAAAGTGAGATTTTGCTTGATTTTTCAGCGATTTTGGTGCATAACGCTGCGCAGTTATGACGGACGAACGCGCTCGCAAGCCCTCGTGGCTGAAGGTTAAGCTGCCTAAGGGACAGGCATTCAAGCATGTAAATGATTTGGTAAAGGGGAACTCCCTCGTTACAGTGTGTGAGGAGGCTATGTGCCCCAATCGCGGTGAGTGCTGGAGCCATGGAACGGCTACCTTCATGGCTTGTGGAGATGTCTGCACGCGAGCTTGCGGGTTCTGTGCCACTCGTACCGCCAAACCGAAACCGCTCGACCCGGCAGAACCCGGCAAGATTGCAGATGCTGTCAGCCGCATGAACCTCAACCATACTGTTGTGACAATGGTGACGCGAGATGACTTGACCGATGGTGCCGCAGCGCACATGGCTGCTATCATCCGCGAAATCCGCAAGTCGAGCCCGCAAACGGTAATCGAGGTTCTTACGTCCGATTTCAACGGCAATGAAGATGCGCTCGCCATGGTGATGGATGCCCGCCCTCACATCTTCAATCATAATCTCGAAACCGTGGAGCGCCTGTCGCCTATTGTGCGTTTCCGCGCTCGCTACCGCAAGTCCCTGCACATGTTGCAGCGCGCGCTGGAGATGGCGCCCGGCATGGTGGTGACAAAGAGCGGTATCATGCTCGGTCTGGGGGAGACACGAGAGGAAATTGAGCAGACTATGGATGATTTGCGCGCTCACGGGGTGACAGTGCTTACGATGGGGCAGTACCTGCGCCCTTCAGCTCGTCATCTGCCGGTTATTGACTATATACGACCGGAGGTATTCGACGAGCTGCGTGATGTGGCGCTGGGGAAGGGGTTCCGCCATGTTGCCAGTGGTCCGCTCATTCGCTCCTCTCACCACGATGCCAATTTCCGCCCCGAGTTGGATATTATGGAGGCTATCTCCGCCGACCTGCGCGCTCGCGGCGAAATCCGCTGAACGACCGCCCATTGCGCTTGACACCACGCGCAAAAGTAGCTACAATCAACCAACACGTATCTTTTCATACCACATTTTTATGGCAACAGAGACTATGACCGACGCCGAGGCCGCACTCAACGCCCTGTATGGCTGCGATACTTTCGGGATAAAGACCATGGAGAAATATCTCTCCAAGAGCGCCTTCCGCAAGATGATGCTCACCGTGCAAAAGGGCGGTAAGCTCGATATCAGCATTGCTGATGAGGTCGCACAAGCCATGAAAGTGTGGGCTCTGAGCAAGGGCGCTACTCACTACACCCACTGGTTCCAACCTCTTACGGATGCCACTGCCGAGAAACACGACTCCTTCGTTGAGCCCGACGGCAAGGGGGGGATGCTCTGCGAGTTCACCGGCAAAAACCTCATTCAGGCCGAGCCCGATGCCTCATCCTTCCCCAGCGGTGGTATACGTGCCACTTTCGAGGCTCGGGGCTACACTGCGTGGGACCCCACAAGCCCTGCCTTCATCAAACGTACCGAGCATACCGTTACCCTTTGCATTCCCACGGCATTCTGTAGCTATACCGGGGAGGCCCTCGACAAGAAGACCCCGCTTCTGCGCTCAATGGCAGCCGTTGCCCAGCAGACCACGCGCGTGCTGCACTGCTTCGGTATCGAGCCCAGCTACGTAGTGAGCAACCTGGGCGCTGAACAGGAGTATTTCCTCATTGATCGCGACCTTTATCTTCAGCGACCTGACCTCATTGAAACGGGGCGCACTCTCTTCGGGTGTCTGCCCCCCAAGCACCAGCAGATGGAAGATCATTACTTCGGTTCCATCAAAGAACGAGTGCTTGAGTTCATGATGAGCGTGGATCGTGCTCTGTGGGCTCTCGGGGTGCCGGCAAAAACCCGCCACAACGAGGCTGCTCCCGGCCAGTTTGAAATCTGCCCCCTGTTCGAGCCCTGCAATGTGGCAGTTGACCATAATGTCATGATAATGGACATTCTGCAGCGTCAGGCTCTGAAGTACAATCTGGTCTGTCTGCTGCACGAGAAACCCTATGCCAGCGTGAATGGTTCGGGCAAGCACAACAACTGGTCGCTATCCACGCCGGAGCTTGGTTCGCTGTTCTCACCGGGCAAGACTCCGCACAGCAACCTGCTGTTCCTGACTTTCCTGGCTGCCGTTATCATGGGGGTGGACAAACATGCAGACCTGCTGCGCGCTTCCATCGCCAAGGCCGGCAATGATCACCGTCTCGGCGCGGCAGAGGCTCCGCCCGCCATCATCTCCATCTTCCTGGGTGACCAGCTCACCGATATCATCGAGCAGATTAAGGCCGGCGGTGCCAAATCCTCTGCTGCCAAGACCACCATGGAGCTTGGAGTAGATGTGCTGCCTGAGTTGCCGAAAGATACAACAGATCGCAACCGTACCTCCCCCTTTGCCTTCACCGGCAATAAGTTTGAGTTCCGTGCCGTCGGTTCCTCTCAGACCTGTGCCTGGCCGATGGCTGTGCTCAATACCATTATGGCAGAGGCGCTTGATATTGTCGCAACGCGCCTCGAACCCGTGACCGGTTCTGCCGAGTTCAAGGACACTGTGCGTGAGCTTATCCGCGAGCTCATCACTCGCCACGACCGAGTGATTTTCAACGGTAATGGTTATTCTGACGAATGGGTGCAGGAGGCCGAGCGCCGCGGATTGCCCCACATTAAATCCACGCCCGAGGCTCTGGATGTACTCGCCCGCCCGGATACTATCGAGTTGATGGAGAAGTACGGTGTGCTCAATCGTTCGGAACTACTGGCTCGCCGTGAAATTCAAATCGAGAACTTCGAGAAGCTGATTGACATCGAGGCCAAGACCTGTCTGAACATGCTGCGCACCATCTACCTGCCGGCCGTTGCTCGTCAGATGTCTGAAATCTGCAATACTGTAAGCTCCATTCTTGCTGCCGGAATACCGGCAGGGATGAAGGCCGCCCGCTCCATGGCCGGTGTAGTCGGCTCGCTTTACGATGAACTTGTTCCCAGGGTGGATGCTCTGGAAGATGCCATTAACTGCGGCGAACCCATCGCTATGCGAGCAGCCATGGAGGATGCCCGCTTGACTGTGGATGCGCTTGAGGCTGTTGTCGCGGCAGATTTGTGGCCTGTGCCGACATACGCCCAGATGCTCAATATCCATAGCAGATAAGCAGAGCAGGGAGCCGTTTTGCTCTTTCTGTGCTCAGCGGAGCTTTTTTTCTCCGCTGAGCATTTTTTTGGTACGACCGACGCGATATGCGCACTGCGGTGAAAGTCCGCGCGGAGCCGCGATGATGCGGAATCCCAGACCTGAAGAACAACTGCGGGGAGGTAACAAACCGTGGGAAAGGAAGTTCGAGGGGAAATCCCGA